>NZ_JBGLYU010000005.1:0-180916 GCF_047304235.1 Variovorax sp. Varisp36 | reverse complement strand
CCCGCCGTTTGCCTCCGCCGCCCGCCAAATCGCGAAGGCCGCGGCCTTCGTGGCCCTGGGCTTCGGTTCGGTGGCGCACGCGGCGGGCATCCGCCTCGAAGACGACCGCGGCACCACGCTCGAACTGCAGGCGCCGGCGCGGCGCATCGTGTCGCTGATGCCCTCGCTGACCGAAACGGTCTGCGCGCTCGACGCCTGCGACCGGCTGGTGGGCATCGACCGCCATGCCAACTGGCCGGTGTCGGTGAAGGGCTTGCCGCAGGTCGGCGGCATCGACGACGCGAACATCGAGCGCATCGTCGCGCTCAAGCCCGACCTTGTGCTGCTGCGTCCGCGCAGCCGCGCTGCCGAACCGCTGGAGCGCCTTGGCATCAAGGTGCTGGCGCTCGACGCCAAGACCCACGCCGACATGCGCCGCGTGATGGAAACCGTGGCCCGCGCCACCGGCCGGCCTGGAGCGGGCGAAGCCTTCTGGCGCAGGCTCGACGCCGGGCTGGACGCCGCCAAGGCCCACGTGCCGGCTGGCTGGCAAGGCCGTCGCGTTTACTTCGAGGTGCACGGCGGCATGGCCGCGGCCAGCGAGAGCTCCTTCATCGGCGAGACGCTGGCCCGCCTCGGGCTTGGCAACGCTGTGCCGGGCACACTCGGCCCGTTCCCGAAGATGAGCCCCGAGTTCGTGGTACGCGCCAATCCGGACGTGCTGATGGTGTCGGCGCTCGGCGAAATCTCCGCCATGGCTTCGCGGCCCGGCTGGTCGGCCATGTCGGCCATCCAGCGCGGGCGCGTGTGCAGCTTCGCCTCGGCGCGCTTCGACCTGATGATGCGCCCCGGTCCGCGGCTGGACGAAGCGGCCGACGCCATCGTGGGCTGCCTGGCCTCGCTGGGTGCACCGAAGCCCTGACACCCGACGACTCATCCCTTCCGCCATGAAGCATCGCAAGCAAACCTCCTCCACTCCTTTCGTCCGGGTAGGCCCCAGCGGCGTGCACGGCCTCGGCGCCTTCGCCACGCGCGACCTGCCGGCGGAAGCTTTCCTCGGCCTCTACGAAGGCCGCCGCTACACCCAGGCCGAGATCGCCACCAAGGTTTGGGACGACCAGCTCACCTACCTGTTCACGCTGTCGAACCACGAGACCATCGACGGCGCCAAGGGCGGCAACGCCACTCGCCACCTGAACCATTCATGCGAGCCGAATTGCGAGGCCGTCGAGGAATACGACGAGGGCGGCGAAATGGTGCTGAAGTTCCAGACGCTGATGGCCGTGGACGCAGGCGACGAGCTATTCATCGACTATTCGCTGACCGCGGACGACGGCTCGCCGCCATCGAAGTACCCGTGCCATTGCGGCTCGCCCAGTTGCCGGGGAACGATGCTGGCGCCGGTCGAAACAGCGGCCGGGCAAGACGCTCAAGCGTTCGGGTTCGAGGCCACGACGTAGCGCGCATCCCAATGCGTGGCAAGCTGCCGCGCACGGTGCAGCGGCACGCGCGCCGTCTCGAAGTCCACCACGCAGGCCATGTCGGCGGCCTCGGGCCGCGCGGGGTTTTCGCTGCTGCGGCCATCGGTCAACAGCCACAGCCAGCGTTGGCGCGACTCGCTCTTCGCCAGCAGGTGCCCCGCGCGCTGCACGCCCAATGCCAGCGGCGTACCGCCGCCCGCTGCGATCGGCGCGACCCAGTCGTCGTTCCAGGCGCTGGCGCGGCGCGGCGGCAGGCGCAGTTCGACCACCTCGCCGGCAAAACACAGCAGCGCGACGTGGTCGCGGCGCTGGTAGGCCTCCTGCATCAGCGCGAGCAGCAGGCCCTTGGCGCGCGCGAGGCTGCTGTCGCTGCGCATCGAGGCCGAGCAGTCGAGCAGGAAGCAATGCAGCGCGCCGCTGCGTGCCTGCTGCGGGCGGCGGCGCAGGTGCTCCGGGCGCAGGTGGCCGGCACCGCGCGCCGCGAAGGTGCGCGGCCAGTCGAAGGCCGCGCCCTGCGAGGCGGGGCCGCGCCATGCATCCCTCTGCGCGCCCTGCCTCCGGTCACCCTGGCGTGCGCCAGTGGGTACGGCGTCCCGGAGGCTCAGGCTTTTTTTGACGCGGCCTGTGCAGGAGCGATCAGCGGTCGCAGCGGCTTCACGCGCTCGATGCCGACGGGCTCGGGCGGCATGGCCCCCCAGTCTTCATCGCCCGCACTGTTCGCGGCGTCGTTCGGATTCGCGTCGGGCATTGCGGAGCGAGGAGCCGCCGATGGCGCAGCCTCGGCTTCGGGCCTGCGCCGGTGCAGCAGCACGGCTTCGGCCACGCGCTGCACGTGGCCAGTGGTAATGGCGCCCGCCCCGTCCCAGGCCGCGAGCGCGCGAGCGGAGCGCAGCATCACGAGATCGGCGCGCAAGCCATCGACGCCGGCTGCGATGCACAGCGCACCGACCGCCTCATGCACCGCATCGCCATACGGCAGCGCTGTCGCATCGGCCACGAGGGCGCGCGCACGGACCAATGCGGCTGCCAGTTCGGCTTGCGCCTTCGCATGCGTCGTGCGAAAGCCCTGCGGATCGGCATCGAAGGCCAGCCGCGCACGCACGATGGCCTGCCGTTCTGCGGCATCCTCGATGTTGCGCAGCTGCACGCACAGGCCGAAGCGGTCGAGCAGCTGCGGGCGCAGCGTGCCCTCTTCCGGGTTCATGGTGCCGACCAGCACGAAGCGCGCGGCATGCCGGTGGGAAATTCCGTCGCGCTCCACCACGTTGACGCCGCTGGCCGCGGCGTCGAGCAGCGAGTCGATCAGCGCATCGGGCAGCAGGTTGATCTCGTCGACGTACAGCACGCCGCCGTGCGCGCGCGCCAGCAGGCCGGGCGCGAACTTCAGTTCGTGGCCGGCCAGCGCCTGCCCGAGGTCGAGCGTGCCCACGAGGCTTTCAAGGCTGGCGCCCAGCGGCAGCGTGACAAAAGGCGCGCCCGGCAGCAGCTCTGCCAGCGCGCGCGCAGCGGTGGTCTTGGCGGTGCCGCGCGGTCCTTCGATCAGCACGCCGCCAAGGCCCGGATCGACAGCGGCCAGCAGCAGCGCCTGGCGCAGCTGCGGCTGGCCCGCGATCGCGGCAAAGGGAAAAGGGACCGGCATGGGGGCGGCAGTGGTCATCGCGAAAGTCCTTCCATCTGCTGCTCGTGGCCGAGCAGCAGGTTTTGCAATTGGTCCTTGTAGTCGCCGGGCGATTGCCACAGGCCGCGCTGCATGGCCTCGAGCAGCCGGCTGAGCATGTCGTGCAGCGCGCACGGATTGTGCGTGTTCACGAAGTCGCGGGTGGCTTCGTCGAGCACGTAGGCGTCCGCCACCATCGCGTACTGGTGGTCGCCGACCACGCGCGCGGTGGCGTCGAAGCCGAACAGGTAGTCCACCGTCGCGGCCATTTCGAAGGCGCCCTTGTAGCCGTGGCGCTTCACTCCGTCGATCCACTTCGGGTTGACCACGCGCGCGCGGATGACGCGGCTGATTTCTTCCTTCAGCGTGCGCACGCGCGGCGCCTGCGGGTTGCCGTGGTCGCCGTGGTACATGGCCGGCTGCCGCCCGCTCAGGTGGCGCACGGCGGCGGCCATGCCGCCCTGGAACTGGTAGTAGTCGTTGGAGTCGAGCAGGTCGTGCTCGCGGCTGTCCTGGTTCTGCAGCACGACGTTCATCGCGCGCAGGCGGCGCACCAGCGCGCCGGTGGCGGGCACGCCGTCGCTGCCCTGGCCGTAGGCGTGGGCGCTGCCGCCGACATAGGCTTTCGACAAATCGTCGTCGGTCTGCCAGTCGCCATGATCGAACAGCCGTTGCAGGCCGGAGCCGTAGCTGCCGGGCGCGGAGCCGAACACGCGCCAGCCCGCCTGCGTGCGGGCGGCCTCGGGCGCCATGCCCTGCGCTTCGAGCGCGGCGGCCTCGCTGAGGATGCGCGCGCGGACGGGGTTGCGCTCGGCGTCTTCGTCTTCCTGCGCGGCGACGGCCTGCACGGCCGCGTCGAACATCTGCACCGCATTGGGAAACGCGTCGCGGAAGAAGCCCGAGATGCGCAGCGTGACGTCGATGCGCGGACGGCCGAGGCCCACCGTGGGCAGCACCTCGAAATCGACCACGCGCTGGCTGCCCGGCGCCCACTTCGGCCGCACGCCGATGAGGGCGAAGGCCTGCGCCAGGTCGTCGCCGCCGGTGCGCATGGTGGCCGTGCCCCAGACCGAGAGGCCCAGCGCCGCGGGATAGTCGCCGTGCTCCTGCAGGTGCCGCTCGACCAGCTGCGCGGCGGACTTGAGGCCGAGCATCCAGGCGGTGGGCGTGGGAATGGCACGGGTGTCGACCGCGTAGAAGTTGCGCCCGGTGGGCAGCACGTCGGGGCGGCCGCGCGATGGCGAGCCGCTCGGTCCGGGCGGAACGAAGCGGCCTTGCAGGGCGCGTGAAAGCTGCAGCAGCTCCTGCGCACCGCAGGCGTCGAGCGCGGGGGCGAGATCTTGTTCGACGCGGCCCATCACCGCAGCGGTATGCGGCATGCCGGACGGACAGTTGTTGTCCTCCAGCAGGCGCTGCGCCAGCAGCTCCAGCCGCTCACGCGTATCGCCCTGATGCCGCCACGCATCGGTGCTCACCGATTGCAGCAGCGCGGGACGCGCGCCCAGCCACGGTTGTGCCGCGTCGATGTCGAGCGGGTCAAACGCCTCGCCCGGCAACAGGTCTTGCGACAACGCGCCGAGCAGCCCGGCATTCGCGCCCGCGCCGTCCGCAGCCGGATAGCGCGCCAGCGCCAGCAGCGTGTCGCGCCGCAGCCGCTCGCGCGGCGACGCGCCGAACACATGCAGCCCGTCGCGGATCTGCGTTTCCTTCAGCTCGCACAGGTAGGCATCCACGCGCGCCAACACCGCATCGTCTTCCGCGCCCGGCAGGCCGCCCAGCTCTTCGACCAGATGCTGCGCCCGCACCGCCGTGAGGATCTGCGCGCGCAGCACCTTCGCGCGGCGCGCATCGACCAGCAGCGCGTCGTAGTACTCGTCGACCTGCCGCTCCAGGTCCTGCATCGGGCCATGGTTCTCGGCGCGCGTGAGCGGCGGCATCAGGTGGTCGACGATGACCGCCTGCGTACGCCGCTTGGCCTGCGCGCCCTCGCCCGGGTCGTTGACGATGAAGGGGTACACGTTGGGCAGCGGCCCGAGGATCGCGTCGGGCCAGCAGGCCCGCGACAGCGCGATGCTCTTGCCCGGCAGCCATTCGAGGTTGCCGTGCTTGCCGACGTGCACGACCGCGTCGATGGCGAAGGCATCGCGCAGCCAGAAATAGAACGCGAGGTAGCTGTGCGGCGGCACCAGTTCGGCGTCGTGGTAGCTCGCGTAGTCGGCCATGTCCAGGGTACCCAGCGCGCGCGCGGGCTGGATGCCGACGAACACGCGGCCCAGCCGCAGGCCGGCGATCATGAAGCGATCGCGCCGCAGCATCGGGTCCTGCTCTGGCGGGCCCCAGCGTGCGTCGATGGCGTCGGCCATGCCTTCAGGCAGCGACGCGAGCCGCATGCGGTACTCGGCCAGCCCGTAGCTCTGCCACGCCGGCCGCGCAGCCCACTGCGCGGGATCGTTCGCAATACCTTCCTGCAGCTTGCGCATCAGCGCATCGCCCTCGGCGGGCATCGCGCCGGGTTCGCCCAACGCATAGCCCTCGGCCGCCATCGCCTGCAGGATCGCCATCACCGAAGCCGGCGTGTCGAGCCCCACACCGCTGCCGATACGGCCCTCGCTGCCCGGGTAGTTCGCAAGGATCAACGCAATGCGCTTCTCGTCGGCGCGCAGGCTGCGCAGCCGGCACCAGCGGCGCGCCAGCTCGGCCACGAAGGCGATGCGGTCCGGCTCGGGCTGGTAGCTGACCACCTCGGTCTGCGTGAGTTCGCAGCGGTGCGACAGGCCCTTGAAGCTCACGGCGCGCGTGACGATGCGGCCGTCCATCTCGGGCAGCGCGATCTGCATGGCGATGTCGCGCGGACGCAGGCCCTGGCTGTCGGCCAGCCAGTCCTCGCGGTTGCCGCCGCTCACGATCACCTGCAGCACCGGCGCATCGCCGGCCAGGGCCAGGGCTTCGCCATATTCATCCTGCGCGCCCTGCCCCAGCGCCGCGAAGGCCGTGGTGTTGAGCACCAGCTGCACGTCATGCTCGACACACAGCGCACGCAGCGTGGACAGGCACAGCGGGTCTTTCAGCGAATCGAGCGCCACCGGCAGCGGGTTGAGCCCCTCGGCGCTCAGCGCCGCGGCGAGCGCATCGAAGGCCGCCGTGTTGCCCGACAGCAGATGCGAGCGATAGAACACCAGCGCCACCACCGGCGCACCCGCATGCCAGCCGGCGCGCAGGTCGTCGATGCCGGCGACGGCATGCGCCGCGCCCATGCCCTGCGGCACATGCAGCGCGACCTGCGGCAGGCTGCGCGGCGGCAGCGGCGCTTCGCCGTGGCCAAGCCCGTGGAAAGCCACCGCACGCAGGAACTGCATCGCATTGCCCGCTCCGCCGCTGCGCATGTACTGCCACAGCTGGCGGCTCACCGCGCGCGGCGCCGTGCTGCGCGCGAGCAGGTCTTCGTCTTCCTGCAGGTCGCCGGAGAACATGGCGAGCTGCTGGCCTTTGCGTTTGGCCAGCTTCTCGAGCTGCTGGAGTCCGTAGGCCCAGGCCGATTCCGCGCCCAGGTGGTCGACCACCACCACGCGCGCGTGCTGCAGCACCTCGTCGGTGTACAGGTCTAGCGAGGCCGGCTGGCGCAGGTGCATCAGGTTGGCCAGCCGCAGCGACGGGTAGCCCGGGTCGGTGACCGCCAGCGCAGTGCGCGCGGCCGCGAGCAGCGCGAGCGTGGTGTCGGCCGAGCTGAGCACCACGATGTCGCCCGGCGTCTGGTCGAGGCGGGTGACGACGCTGTCGTCCTCGACGAAGCGTCCGGGCTGGGTGCTCAGCAAGTGCATCGGTTCAGGTGGTCAGGCGGCGACTGCGCTCACCTCTTCCAGCGCCTTGCGCAGCATCGCTTCGTCAAGGTCTTCGCCGATGAACACGAGGCGCGTGCGCTGCGCCTCGCCATCGCGCCAGCGGCGATCGAAGTGGTGGTCGAAGCGGCGGCCCACGCCCTGCACCAGCAGGCGCATCGGCTTGCCCGGAATGGCGACGAAGCCCTTCACGCGGTAGATGGTGTGCTGCTCGACCAGTTGGCCCAGCACAGCCAGCAGGCTGTCGCGGTCCACGGGCGGCAGCTCGATCACGAGCGAGTCGAACTCGTCGTGATCATGGTCTTCCTCATGGTCGTGGTGGCTCTCGCGCAGGTGGATGGTGGCTTCGGCCTCACGGCCCTGGCCCAGCAGCAACGCGAGCGGCAGCCTGCCCTCGGTGGCGGCGACGATCTTCACTTCGGGCGGCAACTCCTCGCGCACCAGCGCCTCGACCTTGGCCCGCGCGGCGTCGTCCATCAGGTCGGTCTTGTTGAGCACCACGAGGTCGGCGGCCGAAAGCTGGTCTTCGAACAGCTCATGCAGCGGCGATTCGTGGTCGAGGTTGGGGTCGGCGCGGCGCGCTTCGTCCACGGCCTGCGGGTTCTCGGCGAACTGGCCCGAGGCGGCGGCCGGGCCGTCGACCACCGTGACCACCGAATCCACAGTGAAGATGTTGGCGATGTCGGGCCACTGGAAGGCCTGCACCAGCGGCTTGGGCAGCGCGAGGCCGGAGGTCTCGATGAGCACCGCGTCAAGCTCGCCGCGGCGCTCGGCCAGCTGCAGCATCACGGGCAGGAACTCTTCCTGCACGGTGCAGCAGACGCAGCCGTTGGCCAGTTCGTAGAGCGCGCCCGCACGCTCGTTGCCTTCCTCGTCGCAGCCGATGCCGCAGCCGCGAAGAATCTCGCCGTCGATGCCGAGCTCGCCGAACTCGTTGACGATCACCGCGATGCGGCGGCCTTCCGCGTTGCCAAGGATGTGGCGCAGCAGCGTGGTCTTGCCGCTGCCGAGGAAGCCCGTGACGATGGTGACGGGGATCTTGGCGTTGTTTGCTTGTGTCATGGATGTGTTCGAGGCGCCGCTGGCAAGGGGATGGGTGAGGGAGAACCAGGCGCCCAGCGGCGCGCCTGCTTCGGATTTTTCCAGGGGATGCGCCGCTCCCCCGAGGCGTGCTCGAGGCAATGGCGCCGGGCTTGGGTCAGACGCTGCTGTACAAGCGGCGCTCGACGAAGGCCGTCCCTTGCAAACGGCGCCAGCCCTTGGCGGCGGCCAGTACACCCAGGTCGACCAGCGGCTCGACAAGCACGACGGTCATGTAGGCCGCGCCGAAGCTGGCGATCTGGCCCAGGTTCTCGAGCCCGGTACCGCGTCCGTACAGCGCCCAGAAGCCGACCCAGACCACGATGCCGCCCTGGTAGGCCACCGAGAGCTTGAAGGCCTGCTGGTAGCCGATGTCCACGTAGGCCAGCTTTTCGGGAATGATCCGGCGGGCCAGCGCGGAAGTGGCGAACAGCGGCACCAGCAGCGTGGTGACGTTCATGCCGTACTGCGGCAGATCCTGCGGCTCGAAGAACAGGCCCTGCACGAGCAGCCCGCCCGCCAGCCCGATGGCCGCGGGCGCCAGCCCGAACACCAACAGCAGCGTGGTGCCCAGGATCAGGTGCACCTCGGACACGCCCACCGGATGGTGCGGGAACACCTCGAAGAAGCAGAACACCAGCGCCACCGCGATGGCGGAGCGCAGCACCAGCGCGGCGGGCCCGTCCTTCATGAGCATCTGGAACGCGACCTTGCCGGTGTAGGCAAGAGCGGCTGCCGCCGTCGCATAGCTGAGGAAAATCTTGGATCCGTCGACGAGACCTGGTTCGATGTGCATCGAGCGCCTCCTGAAATGCACCGCAGTGCGAAAGTTGATTGTTGGTGGATGGGCCGGCTCGCGCAAGCCCCTGTCATGAACGCCGAAGCACGGGCTGCGCTCCCGGCGCGGCCGACGAGCGAGGCTTGCGCAGCAACCGCCGCCAGCCGATCACCACGCCGCTGGCGGAGGCCACGGCGCCGATGATCGACAGCAGCCACATCACGATGTCCCAGGCCGGCCGGTACTGGATGAGCCAGGGAAAGTCGAGGCTGTGCGCCGCGTTGAAGAGCCAGCGGCGCAGGCGCGAATTGCTGTCGTTGCTGCCGACGACCTGCCCGCTCGCGGGATCGATGTAGATCCAGCTGCGCGCGGAGTCGTCGAACTGAAGCCGCCATACGGGCACGATGCGCTCGCGGTGGTGGCCGTACCAATGGAAGTCCTCGCGGGTCTGGAGCGTGGCCTGCGTGACGGCCGATCCGGGCCGCAGGCGCGGGGCGGCGCGCAGGATGTCTTCGCGGCTTATCGACGCAATCGCGCCAGTGGCAGCGTCGATCACGCGAACGTGGGCCTGCGCATTGCGCAGCTGCAGCAGCGGCTTGCCGTCGAACCACAACGGCACGGCTTCGCGCGGTGCGGCAGCGCCCTCGCCGGTCTGCAGCGAAGCCGGTGGCCATGGGAACGGCGATGTGCCGGCGCCCGTGTAGCGCGCCATCACCGCCGCATCGACCGGTCCGCGCTGGAACCAGCCATTGGGGTTCATCGACAGCCAGCCGCTGACGATCCACGTCAGCACGAAGAAGCCACCGATCAACCCCGCAATGTGGTGCCACGCCATCCAGCCGGTGTACGGCGTGACTGCGCCGTTGCGGAATCGCCGCCGCAAGCGCACCCGCAGGATGCCGATGACGATGCCCGTCACGGCCGAGACGATGCACGCCCCCGACAGCCACACCACCACGTCGTGCCACAGCGGCGGATCGGCGCGCAGCGGCGTGAAGTAGATCCAGTGCGGCACGGAGCCAAGCCAGTTCCACAAGCGTTCCGAGCGCGTGGTGTCGCGCACCACCTCGCCGTTGCGCGAGGACACATACAGCTCGGTGCCGGCCGCGTCGCCGACCTCGATGCGGTGCAGCGGGCGCAGCGGGTCCAGGCCTTGCGGCACGGTCCACTGGTCGCGCTCCAGCGTCTCCGCCCAGTGCGCACCGGCACGGCCCGAGAAAGCTCGCGCGATGGCCTGGGCCTGCGCGGCATCGACCGGGCCGGGCACATGGCCGTCGCGCGCCGAGACGGTGTGCCGGCCGCCGCGCGCATCGACGATGCGCCACACCGGTTCGGGGCTGTCGCCGCCCTGCATCTCCAGCACCATGCGCCGCGGCGGCTGGGGTAGTCGATCGAGCGCGGCAGCGGGCGACACCGCCGCCTGCCCGAAGCGCAGCGGCGCGAGCCCCGCCAGCCGCTCTTCGTCCGTGAGGTTGGGATATCCCACGTACATCATCACCACGCCCGAGACGAACCACATGGCGAACAGCAGGCAGCCGCCGATGCCCAGCCATCGATGCGTCCAGTAGAGCCAGTGCCGAATTCGCGGCCAGGCGCGGCGCCATGCAGAGGTCATGAGGGCACTGCTCAGAAGTTGACCAGCGCCGACAGCTCGAACGAGCGCGGCCGCCCCAGCAGCCACTGGTTGCCGCCGTTCGAGAACGACACCGGATAGCGCCGGTCCGCCAGGTTGTAGGCGCGCAGCGCGAGCTTGAGCGACGGGTTCGCCTGCCAGCTCACGCCTGCGTCGGCCACCGTGTAGGAACCGATCTTGCGCGAGTTGGCCGTGTCGGCCTGGCGCGGGCCGACGTAGCGCACGCCGAACTCGGCTTCCCACTGCGGCATGAAGCGCCAGTTGAGCCACAGGTTGGCTGCCTCCTCGGGCACGCCTGTGGGCGTGTTGCCCGTGCGCGAGACCAGCGACTGGCCGACCAGCTCATTGAAGTCGTCGTAGCGCGCACGCAGCTTGGCGACGTTGGCTTCGAGCCTCAGCGTGGATGTCAATGCCAGGTCGAGCGTGGCCTCGACGCCTTCGGACGACTGCTTGCCGATCTGCTGGGTGATGGTCGGGTCGGTCGCGTCGCGCGAGAGCAGCTTGCTCTTCTCGATGCGATAGGCCGCCACCGTCCAGGCACCGCGGTTGTCGGCCAGCTGGCGCTTGTAGCCGACCTCGACCTGCCTGCCGGTGCTGAGGTCGAAGGCCGCCTGCGAAGTCGAGGTCGTGACCAGCGAGCCCAGCGGATCGGCCGCGCGCGCCACCTGTGCATAGAAAGACTGCGACACATCGGGCGCATAGACCACGCCGAGTCGGCCGGTGGCGTACTCGAAGGTCTTGCCGAAGCTGTTGGCGGCGTTCAACAGGTCGGTGCGCGCGATCTTCGCGTGATCCCAGCGCAGGCTGCCCACCACCGACCACTGCTGGTTGAAGGCCAGCTTGTCCTCGGCGAAGAAGGCGTAGGTGCTGGTCCTGGTCTTGTAGCGCGGCGTGTAGGCCACGGGCGAAGCGTAGTAGCCGGGGTTGAAGACGAAGGGGTCGACCACCGAGCGGCCGCCATAGGGCGAGTCGTTGGTGTGCATGAAGTCGATGCGGTTCGCATCGAAGCCCACCAGCACCTGGTTGGCCAGGCCGAACAGACCATGCCTGAAGGTGGCGTCGGTGCGGTTGCCGATCTGCTCCTGGTCGTGGCCGATCTCCAGGTAGTCGCCGCGCGTCACGCGCCGCGTGGCGGCGTTGTAGGTGTAGGTTTCGCTGTTGCGCCAGTGGCGCTTGCTCTCCAGCCGGTAGAGCTGGTTGCGCACGGTGACGGCATCGTTGGGCGTCCACTGCGCGTCGAGCCGGGTCCACTTGTCGCGGTACTTGATCTCGGCGTCGTCCACGTTGTAGTTCTGGCGCAGCGTCTGGCTGCCCAGGCGGCCGTCGATCAGCGGCACGCCGTAGTAGCGCTGCGGCGACTGGCTGCCTTCGTCGTGCGACAGCGTGAACTGCAGCTGCGGCGACACGTCGAGCCGCACGGCCGCGCCCACGGCGAGGCTCTCGGCCTCCCCGCGCTGCATGAAACCGTCGGTGGCGCGGTGGCTGATGTCGAAGCGGTACGAGAGCCTGTCGTCGATCGCCCCGCCGCTGCCGAAGGCCACCTGGCGGGTGGCGTCGGAGCCGAGCGTAACGAGCGCCTCGTTGCGGATCGGGCCGCGCGTGGGCTTCCTGGGCACCACGTTGATCGCGCCGCCGATGGCGCCCTCGCCGTACATCACCGAGGCCGCGCCGCGCAGCACCTCGATGCGATCGACCGACCAGGTGTCGAACGGAAAGGTGACGGTGCCCGCGCCCGCATACAGGCGCGTGCCGTCGAACAGCTGCATCACCGAGCCGTGGCCCGAGAAGCCGCGCGCGGCCATGGCGGTGCCGCCGTTGCCGGGGCCGGGCGAGCCGGTGATGCCGGTGGCGCGGGTAGCGGCGTCGATCACCGAGACGTCGCCGCGCGCGCGGATGGTGTCGCCCGTCAGCACCTCGATGCTGGCCGGCGTTTCCAGCGGAGAGAGGCCGAGGCGGCTGCCGGTGTACGAGGGTTCGTCGATGGCCAGCGGCGTGTGCCGCTCGGCCTCGACCTGCACCGGCCTCAAACCATGGCCGCTGCCGGCCGCTTCATCCGGCGATTGCGCGAAGCCGGCGGAAGGCCCGAAGGCCAGCCCCAAGCCCAATGAGAAACCCGAAAGGCGCGCCCAACGCAGCGGCGTACCCATGCAATCGCGCGCCGGCGATGCTTGCTGACCCATTTGATCTCTCCTGCGACCTGCGTCCCCGCAGGCTCCCGACCGATAGAGGAAGCAACGGAAGAGGCGAAGGGACTGCGGCGGTCCGCGCGAGCGCGAGGCGGCAGGCCCGGACACGCACTCCCGCAGCGTCCGAAGGCGGTTGCGAAGGCCGGTATCCGGGCTCGCGGAGCGCCGCGGTGTGCTGTTGGATTGCACACCGCGGCCGAAACCCTCGCCTTCCCACGCCGATGCGCAGTGGCTGCCCATGCCTGCGTGGAAGCAGGCATGGGCGTGAGGGTTTCCAGATCCGCCGACCGTTGCGGGGGCAGCGCAGGAATTGACGCGTCAAGATCGACGCGGCGCACCTGCTTCCCGTTTAACCCCGTGGCCATCACATGGCGTGCGGGGCACCTTCGAACCGTGTTGCCTGGCGCAAGTCAGTTCATAAGAACTGACACACCAGGGCGGGCGGGATTATAGGGAACGGCCTGCGGCAAGCCGCATTGCGCCGAGAACTTCAGGCGGGCTTCCCGTCGGGCCCGAACAGCCGCCGCAGCACGGCCACGCCCGCCACCAGCGCATTCGAGTAGGTGGCGTAGGGATCCTGGGCGGCCTCCAGCGGCATGTAGACGTGGGAGGTTTCGCCCGGCGTGTCGTCGACCGCCTCCATCAGCACCCAATAGAACTCGCCCGCTTCCAGTTCATGGACGGTGAGTGCGACGTTTCTTGATAAGGACATGGAAATGGGCGTGACGGGATGGTCTGTCCTGAATGGGCGGGGAACGCATGCGGTTGACAGTGCTTTCGGGGTTCTCCTACAGAGCCCGACCCGCGCGCGGCCTAATGTTGTAGTCAGGGATCTTCGAAGAACCTCAAAAGAGCCAGGAGGCATCATGAAGCATTTCACTCTTGAACCGAACATGCGGTCGAGCATCGGCGGCGCCTTTTACCCGACCGGCTACTCGATGGTGATGTTTCCGAGCGCAGAAGATGCCAACCGCATCGGTCACCGCCTGATCGAAAAAGGCATGAGTGGGGACGAGGTCTACCTGCTTCCCGCGCAAACGGTGCTGGCCGAGATCACCCCGACCGTGAAGAGCTCCGACGATCCGTTGCCGTCCGCCGGCACCGATGCCGCGACCGTACGCGCCTATACCAAGCTGGCGAACGAAGGCCACACCGGCCTGCTGGTCAGGACCCGCGACAGCGCGACGGCCGAACGCCTGATGGAACTGGTGCGCACGGTGCCCTATTCCATCGCCCAGCGATACCGCACGCTGGTCATCGAAGACCTCTGACGGCACGGGCGTCAAGCCGGCACGGCCATCGACACGGCCCGCTGGACCACGTCGCGCGCCATGGCCTGGGCCAGTTCCTGTTCGCCCAGGAACACGGTGGCGGAAGTCTCCTGCGCGAGCAGCCGGGCCTCCTGCTCGTTGTGGCTGCGGATCACGGTCTGGATGGTGGGGTTGAGCGTGCGGGCCGTCTCCATCATCTGGCGCACGTTCATGGCGTCGGGCGTGGCCACCACCAGCACGCGGGCACGAGCGATGTGCGCCTGGATCAGCACGGCCGGATCGGCCGCGTCGCCCCACACGGCCGGCGTACCGGCCTCGCGCAGCCTCTCGACCAGTTCGCGGTTCTGCTCGGCCACCACATACGGGATGTCGTGCGCGTCGAGTTCGGCCGCGATGCGGCGCCCCACGCGGCCGTAACCCACGAGCACCACCTGCCGCGAGAGGTATTTCGCCTCGGTGGTCATGGGCAGTTCGGCCAGCGGGTCATCGCGCGATTCGAGTCCGCGCGCGAAGGAGGAATGGGCGTGCAGCCACTTCTGCATCGGCACGATCAGGCTGAACCACAGCGGGTTGGTGGCAATGGAGATCAGCGCGCCCGCCAGCACCAGGCTCTGCCCTTCCACCGGCAGCAGGCCCAGCGATACGCCCAGCCCGGCCAGGATGAACGAGAACTCGCCGATCTGCGCGAGGCTGGCGCTCACCGTGAGCGCGGTGCCCAGCGGGTATCGGAACACCAGCACCAGCGCGCAAGCCGCGAGCGACTTGCCCAGCACGATGACGAGCACCACCGCCAACACCTGCAGCGGCCGCTCGATCAG
Organism: Variovorax sp. Varisp36; assembly: GCF_047304235.1. NCBI lineage: Bacteria > Pseudomonadati > Pseudomonadota > Betaproteobacteria > Burkholderiales > Comamonadaceae > Variovorax > Variovorax sp. Varisp36. Next base: position 166,197 of record NZ_JBGLYU010000005.1, on the reverse strand, counting down.
CACCGAGGGATCGAACAGCATGCCGACCGACACGAAGAACAGCACTGCGAAGGCATCGCGCAGCGGCAACGACTCCTGCGCCGCGCGATGGGCGAACTGCGACTCGCGCATCACCATGCCGGCAAAGAAAGCACCCAGCGCGAAGGACACGCCGAACAGCGCCGCCGAGGCGAAGGCGATGCTCACGGCGGCGGCCACCACGCACAGCGTGAACAGTTCGCGCGAGCCGGTGCGCGCGACCTGCCAGAGGATCCACGGGAACACGCGCCGCCCGACCACCAGCATCAGCGCGACGAAACCGCCGACCTGCAGCAGCGTGAGGCCCAGCGTCTGCCACAGCGGATCGCCCGGCCCGGCCTGCGCGCTCTGGCCGCCCAGCGCGCCCGCCAGCGGCGGCAGCAGCACGAGCACCAGCACCATGGCCAGGTCTTCGACCACGAGCCAGCCGACGGCGATGCGGCCGGTGAAGGAATCGAGGATGCCCAGGCTTTCGAGTGCGCGCAGCAGCACGACGGTGCTGGCCACCGACAATGCCAGCCCGAACACCAGCGCCGCGCCGGGGCTCCAGCCCCACCACAGGGCGAGCCCGCCGCCGAGCAACGTGGCCACGGCGATCTGCGCGAGCGCACCGGGCAGCGCGATCTTGCGCACGGCCAGCAGGTCGTCGAGGGAAAAATGAAGGCCGACGCCGAACATCAGCAGCATCACGCCGATTTCGGCAAGCTGCGCGGCAATGCCTGCGTCGGCCACGAAGCCCGGTGTGAACGGGCCGATGATCACGCCGGCCAGCAGGTAGCCGACCAGCGCCGGCAGCCGCAGCCTGGCTGCCAGGAACCCGAGCACGAGCGCCAGCCCCAGGCCGGCGGCTATCGTGTTGATGAGGGAGACGCTGTGGGGCATCGCTGCATTCTGCAGGAACGATGTCTGGCCTTTTATTTCACACGGCCTTCTTTGAGGGGCTCTTTTTCGGACTCTTCTTCGGGGGGCGTGCACAGGCCACCGGGTGCTCCCCTGCGCGAATGTCCCCCGTCGGCGTGAGCACCCCCGAATCACATATGCAAAAAGTTCAGCCTCAACCAGCCATCTTGCTGCTGCGCGCCGCGTCGAGCGCCTCGGGTTCCTGCGCCTCGACCCAGCTCTCGTTGTTGAGTCCAGCCTGCAGCCGTGTCTCGTCGAGCTCATGGGTCCACTTGGCCACCACGATGGTGGCGACGCCGTTGCCGATCAGGTTGGTCAGCGCGCGGGCTTCCGACATGAAGCGGTCGATGCCCAGGATCAGCGCAAGGCCCGCCACCGGCACATGGCCCACGGCCGACAGCGTGGCCGCCAGCACGATGAAGCCGCTGCCCGTGACGCCGGCTGCGCCCTTCGAGGTGAGCAGCAGCACGGCCAGCAGGGTGATCTCCTGCGTGAGCGTCATCGGCGTGTTGGTGGCCTGTGCGATGAACACGGCCGCCATGGTCAGGTAGATCGACGTGCCGTCGAGATTGAACGAGTAGCCGGTGGGAATGACGAGGCCCACGCAGGTCTTGTTGGCGCCCAGGTTCTCCATCTTCTCCATCATGCGCGGCAGCACCGACTCGCTCGACGACGTGCCCAGCACGATCAGCAGCTCTTCCTTGATGTACTTGATGAACTTCCAGATGCTGAAGCCGTGGAAGCGCGCGATGAGCCCCAGCACCACGAAGATGAACAGCAGGCAGGTCAGGTAGAAGGTGCCCATCAGCTTGCCGAGCGAGAACAGGCTGCCCAGGCCGTACTTGCCGATGGTGAATGCCATCGCACCGAAGGCGCCGATGGGCGCGAGCTTCATGATGTAGTTGACGATGCCGAAGAGCACGTGCGAGCCTTTCTCGATCACGTCGAACACCAGCGTGCCGCGGCCGCCGAAGCGGTGCAGCGCGAAGCCGAACAGCACCGCGATCAGCAGCACCTGCAGGATCTCGCCCTTGGCGAAGGCGTCCACCACCGTGCTCGGAATGACGTTGAGCAGGAAGTCGACCGTGCCGGTCATCTTGCCAGGGCCGGTGTAGGCCGCGATGCTCTTGGTGTCGAGCGTGGCCGGGTCGATGTTCATGCCGGCGCCGGGTTTGAGCAGGTTCACCAGCACCAGGCCGACCAGCAGCGCGATACTGCTGACGATCTCGAAGTACAGCAGCGCCAGCCCGCCGGTCTTGCCTACCTTCTTCATGTCCTCCATGCCGGCGATGCCCACCACCACCGTGCAGAAGATGATCGGCGCGATGATCATCTTGATCAGCTTGATGAAGCCGTCGCCCAGCGGCTTCATCGCCTCGCCCGTCGCCGGGTAGAAGTAGCCGAGCAGCACGCCGATGATCACCGCGGTGATCACCTGCACGTAGAGGGAACGGTAGATCGGGAGCTTTCTGGCGGGTGTGATTGTTGTGCTTTCCATGGCTTGCCTTCCGGAGGGTTTGGAAACTGTAGGACGCATATCGGCCGCTTTCTATCCGTGGAACCCGAATCGATGAAATGAAAAAACCCGCCGAAGCGGGTCTTGTCGATCAGGTACAGGTCCGCATGCTCAGTGCATGTGCAGGCCGCCGTTGACCGAGAAGTCGGCCCCCGTGCTGTAGCCGCCCTCGTCGGTGGCGAGCCACGCGATGATCGAGGCGATTTCGCTCGGTTCGCCCAGGCGCTTGACCGGGATGGTGGCGACGATCTTGTCGAGCACTTCCTGTCGGATGGCCTTGACCATGTCGGTGCCGATGTAGCCCGGGCTCACGGTGTTGACCGTCACGCCCTTGCTGGCCAGCTCCTGCGCCAGCGCCATGGTGAAGCCGTGCATGCCGGCCTTGGCCGCCGAGTAGTTGGTCTGGCCCGCCTGGCCCTTGGCGCCGTTGACCGAGCTGATGTTGATGATGCGGCCCCAGCCCTTCTCGACCATGTCGCCCACCACCTGCTTGGTGACGTTGAACATGCTGTTGAGGTTGGTCTCGATCACCGCGCTCCAGTCCTCGGGCGTCATCTTCAGGAACATGCGGTCCCGCGTGATGCCGGCGTTGTTGACCAGCACGTCGATCGGGCCGTGCGCGGCCTTGGCGGCGGAGAAGGCCTCGACGGTGGATTGCCAGTCGCCGACATTGCCGACCGACGCATGGAACTCGAAGCCTTCGGCTTTCTGTTCGGCCAGCCACTTGGCGTGGTCGCGCGTGGGGCCGCATCCGGCGACCACGGTGAACCCGTCCTTGTGCAGACGCTGGCAGATGGCAGTTCCGATGCCACCCATGCCCCCGGTGACATATGCAACTTTCTTGCTCATGAGATTTCCTTTATGTACATAGCAAAAGCCTGAACGGCCGCCTTCACTCTAGCGAGTTTCAAGCCGTGGTCCTCTGAGGAAAACACTGAGCCGAGCTTGCAACCAGCTGTCACGAAGCGACCTTCGTGCCTGGGCTCTATCCTCGCATCTGTACGCTCTCGCGCAAGCGTCATCGCCAACCTTATTACCAAGGAGTCGAAAGTATGAATTTCGGGATCATCGTCTTCCCCGAGGTCGAGGAACTCGACTTTGTCGGCCCCTGGGAAATGCTCACCATGTGGAGCAAGCTGGCCGGCGGTCCCGAGCATTGCCTGATCGTGGCCGAAAAGCGCGAACCGGTGGTCTGCGCCAAGGGGCTGTCCATCAACCCGCACGTGTCCTTCGCTGACTGCCCGCCGCTCGATCATCTGCTGGTGCCCGGCGGCATGGGCACGCGACGCGAGGTCGACAATCCCGCAATGACCCGTTTCCTCGCCGACCAGGCGCCGGGATGCCAAACGCTGATGTCGGTATGCACCGGCGCCTTCGTGCTGCACGCGGCCGGGCTGCTCTCGGGCAAGACCGCTACCACGCACTGGGGATCGCTGGACCGCCTGCGCGCACTGGGCGACGTGAAGGTGGTCGAGCAGCGCTTCGTGCAGGACGGCAACGTCTGGACATCGGCGGGGGTATCGGCCGGTACCGATCTGATGCTGGCCTTCATCGCCCACACCGCCGGCGATGAAGCCGCCGCCCGGGTGCAGCTGCAGGCCGAGTATTACCCGGCGGATACGGTATACGGCAGTACCGCGAGCCACGAGCGCGCGCCGGCCTACGTGACGCGTCCGGGCACGCCCTTCAAGACGCCATGAGCGCCGTTCCCCTGCCCGAACTTCTGTCCGTCCTGGCCGCGCGCGTCGGCGAAACGCTGCGCGCGCGGGGCCAGACGGTGTCGGTCGTCGAGTCTTCGGCCGGCGGCCTCGTGTCTGCCGCCCTGCTCGCCATTCCCGGTGCATCGGCCTACTTCCGCGGCGGCGCGGTCGTCTATTCGCGGCGCGCCGGCCGCGCGCTGCTGGGCCTGACCGCGGAAGACATGGCCGGCATGCGCGGGGAAACCGAGCCCTACGCCCGGCTCGTGGCAGGCCGGGTGCGCGACACCCATCACACGACTTGGGGCATCGCCGAAAGCGGTGCGGCCGGCCCGTCGGGCAGTCCGTACGGCGATGCGCCGGGGCACGTGTGCGTCGCCGTGGTCGGTGGGGTCACGGTGAGCCGGACTATCGAGACCGGCGACACGGACCGTCCGAGGAACATGGAGGTGTTCGCGCGCCACCTGCTCGCGCTGTTCGACGAGACGCTGCGGGCGCAGCCGCAGACACCGCCCGCCTGAGAGATTCAATCCGCCTGCACGCCCGCTGCGCGGATCACCTTGCCCCATTTCTCGATCTCCGACGCGAGGTGCGTGCGCAGGCCTTCCGGCGTCTGCTTGTCGAGCGGCACGATCTCCGAGCTGAGTTCGGCCAGCCGGTGCTTGACCATGTCGTCCTGCAGCGCGGCGCGCAGGGCGACGTTGAGCTTCTCGAGCACTGCGGGCGGCGTGCCCTTGGGCGCGTAGATGCCGTGCCACACCTTCACTTCAAAGCCCTTGAGCCCCTGTTCGTCGAGCGTGGGAATGGTCGGCATGCTCGACAGCCGCCTGGGCGTGGTCACGCCGAACACCTTCACGCGATTGCCGTCCTTGATGACCGGCGCGGTCTGCGTGGTCTGGTCGCACAGCAGGTCGACCTGCCCGCCCATGAGGTCGTTGAGCGCCGGGCCCGCGCCCTTGTAGGGCACGGTGGTCAGCTGCACCCCGATCTGGTTCATGAACAGCAGGCCGCACAGCTGCGACACCGCGCCCACGCCCGCATTGGCCAGCGTCACCTTGTCCTTGTGGGCCTTCACGTAAGCCAGCAGCTCCTGGTAGTTGTTGGCGGGGAAGTCCTTGCGCGACAGCAGCGTCATCGGCACGTCCATCACCTGGCCGATGTATTCGAAATCTTTCAACGGGTCGTAGTTGAGCTTCTTGTAGAGCGCGGGCGCGGTGGCCATGCCCATGTGATGGATCAGGATGGTGTAGCCGTTGGGCGCCGCCTTGGCCACCCGCGTGGGCGCGATGGTGCCGCCCGCGCCCACCGTGTTCTCGACGATCACGGTCTGGCCCAGCGACTTGCCCATGGGAATGGCCAGCATGCGCGCCACCACGTCCGTCGGGCCGCCGGCCGAGTACGGCACGACCAGGGTGACGGGCTTGTCGGGCCACGCAGCCTGTGCAGCCACCGGTGATTGAAAGGCGAGCAGGCAGGCGCTCGCCGCGGCCGCGAGCAGGGCCTTGGATTTCCAGGTCTTCATTGCTGTCACTTCGCTGTCTCCTTCTGGGGGTTATTTATTTACGGATGTTCGAGCGCGAGCAGGCGTTCGGCCAGGCGCACCACGGGCGCGTCGACCATGCGGCCGTCCAGGCTGACGACTCCGCCGCCGGCTGCGCGCACGGCATCGATCACGCGACGGGCCCATGCCACTTCGTCGGCGCTCGGGCCGAGCGCGGCGTGCACCGGCGCGACCTGATCGGGGTGGATGCACAGCTTGGCGCCGAAGCCGCCGCGCCGGGCGCGTGCGGTGTCGGCCGCAAGCCTTGGCGCATCGCGCCAGTCGGGCGTCACGCCGTCGATGGGCGCGGGCAGGCCGGCGCGGCGCGAGGCCAGCAGCAGCGCGAGGCGCACCGGCACGAGTTCGGCTTCGTCCGCATCGCAGGCCAGGCCGAGGTCGGCCTGGAAATCCAGGTTGCCGAACGCCAGGCGCAGCACCTGCGGGCCAGCCGCGAGCTCATCGGCCGCCGACACGCCTTCGGCCGTCTCGATCAACGGCACCAGCACGCTCTTCGGGCCGATGGCTTCCGCAATCCTGGACAGATGAGCCGCGCGCTCCGCCTTGGGCAGCACGACGCCGGCAATCAAGCCTTGCGCCGCCAGTGCGCCGACCTGCGCGCAATCGTCTTCATGCCACGGCGTGCCGGCGGCATTGATGCGCACCAGCAGGCGTTGCCGGTCGATCTCGGGCAGCTTGGCGAACGAGGCGGCGAGCGCCTCGCGCGCCGCCACCTTGCGCTCGGGCGCCACCGCGTCTTCGAGATCGACGATCACGCCGCCCGCACCGGTCGCCAGTGCCCGCGCATGGCGCTCGGGCCGGTCGGCCGGCACGAAGAGAAAGGCGCGCGCGAGAGCAAGCGGAGCCAATGGCACGCTCACACCGCCCCCGCCTCGCGCAGCGCCGCGATGTCCGCCTCGCTGCGGCCGAGGCTGCGCAGGATGGCGTCGGAGTGCTCGCCCACCGCCGGGATCGGGTCCATGCGGTAGTCGAACGCGCTCTGCCGGCCGGCCGGCAGCAAGGCCGGGATGTTTCCGGCCGGAGATCCCACCTGCCGCCAGCGCTCGCGTGCCTGCAACTGCGGATGGGCCCACAGCCCGGCCATGTCGTTCATGCGGGCGTTGGCGATCTGCGCCGCGTCGAGCCGTTCCAGCACCTGCGCGGTGCTCAGCGCGCCGAAGGTCTCGACGATGATTGAGCGCAGAGCCTCGCGGTTGTCGTTGCGCCGCGCATTGCTGTCGAAGCGCGCATCGGCCGCGAGCCCGGTCTGCAGCAGCACCTTCTCGCAGAAGGTGCGCCATTCGCGTTCATTCTGCAGGCCCAGCATCACCGTGCCGCCATCGCCGGCGGGGAACGGGCCATAGGGATAGATGGTCGCGTGCGACGCGGCGCTGCGTGGCGGCGGCGCCGCGCCTTCGTACGCGTAGTACATCGGATAACCCATCCACTCGGCGAGCGATTCGAGCATCGACACGTCGATGTGCGAGCCCTTGCCGGTCTTGCCGCGCTGCAGCAGCGCCGCGAGGATGCCGGTGTACGCATACATGCCCGCCGCGATGTCGGCGATGGAGTTGCCCGACTTGCACGGATCGTTGGGCGTGCCCGTGACCGACAGGAAGCCGGCTTCGCTCTGGATCAGCAGGTCGTAGGCCTTCTTGTCGCGGTATGGGCCGTCTTCGCCGTAGCCCGAGATGTCGCAGACGATGAGCCGCGGATGCTTCGCCTGCAGCGCCTCGGCGCCGAGCCCCATGCGCGCCGAGGCCCCGGGTGCAAGGTTCTGCACCAGCACGTCGGCGCCGGCCAGCAGCTCCTGCAGGACCGCGAGCGCGGCGGGCTGCTTGAGGTCGAGCGTGAGGCTTTCCTTTGAGCGATTCACCCACACGAAGTGCGAGGCCTCGCCGGCCACGCGGGCGTCGTAGGCCCGCGCGAAGTCGCCTACCTCGGGGCGCTCCACCTTGATGACCCGGGCGCCGAGGTCGGCCAGCTGGCGGGTGCAGAACGGTGCGGCAATCGCGTGTTCGAGCGAGATGACGGTGATGCCGTCCAGGGGTCTTGTCATGTGTTCCTTCTCCTGTCAGGCGAGTACGGCCGTGGCCTGCATCGTGAGCCAGCCGTCGGCGTCCTCGCCCCAGAGGCTGAATGTCTTTCCATCGGCGCCCGGCTTGCCGTGCACGCGGAACGGCGCGATGTCGAAGGTCGGGCGCACGGCGCGAAATTCGAAGCGCGCGAGCAGCGCGCCCGGCACGTTGCGGCGAAGCAGGTCGACCAGCAGCGTCGCGATCAGCGGGCCATGCACGATCAGGCCCGGGTAGCCCTCGACCTGCGTCACGTAGCGGCGGTCGTAGTGGATGCGGTGGCCATTGAAGGTCAGCGCGGAGTAGCGGAACAGCAGCACGTCGTCGGGCGCGATGTCGCGGCTGAAGGCAGCGTCTTTCGGCGCGGGCGTGGGCGGCGGGGCCTTCTCGCCAGGCGCGGCGGCGGCGCGGTAGACGATGTCGTGCTCCTCGGTCAGCGCGAGGCCGCGCTCGTTGCGCACCTCATGGCGCACGAGCACGAATACCAGTTCGCCGGTGCGGCCCGCCTTGTGCGTGACCGAGGCGATGGTCGAGGTGCGCTCCACCTTGTCGCCGACCCGCAGCGGATTGCCCGCCTCCCAGTTGAGCCGCCCGCCGGCCCACATGCGGCGCGGCAGCGGCACGGGCGGCAGGAAGCCGCCGCGTTTCGCATGGCCGTCGTCGCCGATCTCGGACTGGCGATGGTGCGGCAGGAAGTAGAGCCAGTGCCACAGCTCGGGCAGGCGCGTACCGGCCTGCGGCAGCGGATCGTCGCGATCGAGCGTCGCGGAGAGCGCGCGCACGGGTGCGGCGGTAATGTCGTCGGCCAGCGTTTCGCTGCGGCCCTGCCAGGCCTGCAGCCTGGCCAGCGCATCGCTGTCGATCATGGAAGGCGCCGTGCGGTTGTCGTTGCTCATGGGGCTTCCTTCAGTCGACCGCAGCGCCGGAGGCCTTGACGATGCGCGCCCACTTTGCGAGATCGCCCTGCAACAGCGCCGCGAACTGCTCGGGAGAAGTCGGCGCCGCGATCTCGACGCCCTGCTGTTCGAGCTTGTCGCGCAGGTCTTTCGAGGCGAGCGCCTTGCGCGTGGCGTCCTGCAGCGCCGCCAGCACGTCGGCCGGCACGCCTGCGGGTGCGAACAGGCCGATCCACAATGTGCCGTTGTAGCCTGGCACCGCCTCGGCGATGGTCGGCACGTCGGGCAGCACGGCCGAGCGCTTGTCGCCGCTCACGGCCAGCGCGCGCAGCTTGCCGGCCTTGATGTGCGAGAGCGCAGAAGGCAGGCTCGCGAACACGATCGGCAGTTGCCCGCCCAGCACGTCGTTGAGCGCGGGCGCCACGCCCTTGTACGGCACGTGCTGCAGCGAGATGCCGGCCATGCTGTTGAGCATTTCGCCGAGCAGGTGGTTGAGCGTGCCGTTGCCGGCCGAGGCGTACTGGTAGTTGGCACCCTTCTGCCGTGCGAGCTTCAGGAACTCCGCGAAGTCCTTCGCCGGGAAGGTGGGGTTGACCAGCAGCACGTTGGGCACCGCGCCGATCAGGCCGACGGGCTTGAAGTCCTTTACCGGGTCGAAGCCCGGGTTCCTGTACAGCGCCGGGTTGATCGCCTGGCTGCTGCTGATGGTCATGAGCAGCGTGTAGCCGTCCTTCGGCCCCTTGGCGACGAGCTGCGTACCGATGTTGCCGCCCGCACCGGGACGGTTGTCGACCACCACGCTGGCGCTGTTCATCACCTCGCCGAGCTTCTGGCCCACGAGGCGCCCGACGATGTCGTTGGTGCCTCCGGCGGCCTGCGGCACGACCAATGTGATGGGGCGCGAGGGATACGGCTGGGCGCTCGCCGGGCCCGTCGGGATCAGAAGCGCTGCCGCAGCCAGCGACAGCAGCGCACGTAGGCGGAATCTCATGTGTGGTGTCTCCATGGCCGCATGGTCGTTCGCCCTCCTCCTGCGCGCAATCTGCGATTTCGGAACCCAGCCTTCTGCATTTCCGAAGGCTCGGCGCATAACATCGCCTCATGCTTTTCGATCTCACCGACCTGCGGCTGTTCGTGGCCACGGCCGAACTCGGCAACCTCACTCGGGCCGCCGAACGCCAGCACCTGTCGCTGGCCGCCGCGAGTGCGCGCATCAAGGCGCTGGAAACACAGGCGGGCCTTCAGCTGTTGCAGCGAGAAGCCCGCGGCGTGCGGCTGCTGCCGCCGGGCGAAGCCTTCCTGCACCATGCGCGCCTCGTGCTGCACCAGACCGAGCAGCTGCGCGCCGACCTGCTCGAATACGGCGGCGGGCTGCGCGGCCACCTGCGCGTGTTCGCCAACACCACGGCGGTGACCGATTTCCTGCCCGAAATCCTGCCCGGCTTCCTCGCGCACAACCCGCGCATCAACGTCGACCTTCAGGAAAAACCGAATGCTCAGATCCCGCGCGGCGTGCTCGACGGCCGCGCCGACATTGGCATCGTCGCAGGCCGCGTCGACACGCTAGGCCTGGAGGCGATCCACTTCAGCACCGACCGGCTTGTGCTCGTCACATCGCGCAAGCACCGCTTCGCGAAGCGCCGCAGGATCGCCTTCGCCGAGACGCTCGACGAGGATGCCATCGGCATGCAGCAGGGCAGCACGCTGCAGACCTTCCTGGCGCAGATCACCGACAACCTCGGCAAGCGGCAGAAGCTGCGCATCCAGCTCGGCAGCTTCGACGCGATGTGCCGGATGATCGGCAGCGGCGTGGGCATTGGCGTGGTGCCGGAGTCGGCGGCGCGGCGCAACCAGGAGAGCATGCAGCTCGCGCTGATCGATCTCAGCGATGCGTGGTGCGTGCGCGAGCGGTATCTGCTGGTGCGGAACCGGGCGGCGCTGCCGGTCTATGCGCAGGCGCTGGTCGAAACCTTGTGCCGGCACTACGCCGAACAACAGGCCGAAGAAAACTGAGCGCGGCACCCCCGAAAAACAGAGGACTTGCAGGCGATTGCCGAACAAGCCGATCCCGTCCCCATTTTCCGTGGACAACTTTGGGGGTAACTCACGAGGAGCCTTGTAAAACAGATTTAAGTCATTGTTTTACAAGGGTAATCCTTAGTTTGCTCAAAATTTGGGCGGTGAACAACCTGAGCGGGCAAAACGGTCCCGATGGGCCTGGAAACGGCGATGAAGAGAACTTTCCTCCAATTTCTGGAGGGCAGAAAGCCCTATCGGATCAGTGACTTACGGCCGAATCAAGAAAACCTGATGTCGTCCCCATTTTCAGTGCACAACTTTGGGGATAACTCATGGGGAGCCTTGTAAAAGGCTCATAAGCTGTTGTTTTACAAAGAAATTAATCACTTTGCCCAAAAAATGGGCGGTGAACAAAGTGCTTCGCCGGGCCTGCCGCTCAGTACGGCGGTGCCTTGCGCCCACGTTGCGCACGCGCCGCTTCGGTCCACCACGCCAAGTCGTCCGCAAAGCGGTCGAACGAGCGCTCGAGCGATTCACCCGCCGGCCCGGTCGGTTTGCCGGCCGCGTCCAACGTCTGCGAGATCGGGCCAACCGCGAGCGTGCTCGACACGACGACCATGCCCATCTCCGACAGGATCGAATGCCACACCGTGCCCGAGCGCACGCCCGAGAAGCGCCCCGCCGAATAGCTCGCGATGGCCGCGGGCCGCCAGAACCACTCTTCGAGAAAATGGTCGGTCAGGTTCTTCAGGCCCGGCTGCGGACCCCAGTTGTATTCGCCGGTAACGAAGACGAAGGCATCGGCCGTGCGGATCTTTTCGGCCAGCGCTTCCATCGCCGCCGGCGCGGTGCCCCTGGGATATTCCTTGTACATGCGGTCGAGCATGGGCAGGTCGACCACCTTCGCGTCCACCAACTCCACATCGTCGCCCCGCGCGCGAAGGCCGGAGACGACATAGTCCGCCAGGCGCACGCCCATGCGATCGGAACGGTACGAACCGTAGAAGACCAGGATCCTGTCGCTCATCGCTGTTCCGTTTCGAGCTTGTCCTGGGTGCGGGTCCCGAAGTCGCCTGCATCGTGGCGCTCGTGCAGCTGGCTCGAAGGCTGGCCCCAGGCGCGATTGACCATGCGGCCGCGCTGCACCGCCGGGCGCTGCGCGATCTCGTCGGTCCAGCGCAGCACGTTCCTGTACTCGCCCACCTGGAGGAACTCGCCCGCCTCGTACAGCTGCCCCTTGGCGAGCGTGCCGTACCAGGGCCAGACGGCCATGTCGGCAATGGTGTACTCGCTGCCCGCCAGGTAGCGGCTCTCGGCCAGCCGGCGGTCGAGCACGTCGAGCTGGCGTTTGGTCTCCATGGCGAAGCGATCGATCGCGTATTCGATCTTCGTTGGCGCATAGGCATAGAAGTGCCCGAAGCCGCCGCCCAGGTAGGGCGCGCTGCCCATCTGCCAGAACAACCACGACAGGCATTCGGCGCGGGCTGCCCGCTCGGTCGGCAGAAAGGCATTGCCGAACTTCTCGGCCAGGTACTGCAGGATCGCGCCGGACTCGAACACGCGGATGGGCGTAGCGCCGCTGCGGTCCATCAGCGCGGGGATCTTGGAATTCGGGTTCACCGCCACGAAGCCGCTGCCGAACTGGTCGCCGTCGCTGATGCGGATCAGCCAGGCGTCGTACTCGGCGCCGGTGTGGCCGAGCGCCAGCAGTTCTTCGAGCATCACCGTCACTTTCACGCCATTGGGCGTTGCCAGCGAATAGAGTTGCAGCGGATGTCGCCCCACCGGCAGGTCCTTCTCGTGCGTGGCGCCCGCGATCGGGCGATTGATGTTCGCGAAGCGGCCGCCGCTTTCCTTGTCCCAGGACCAGACGGTGGGCGGCGTATAGGCTGTCGTGCCATTCATGCGATGAGTTCCAGGAGTTGGACAGACGATGATCATTCTCTACGACTGCGCCACCGCGCCGAGTCCGCGGCGCGCCCGCATCCTGCTTGCCGAAAAGGGCATTGCCCATGAAACGGTGCAGGTCGACCTGGCACATGGTGAGCAATTGGGTGCAGCCTACCGCGCGATCAACCCGCAATGCACGGTGCCCGCGCTGCGCACCGAGGAAGACGGGCTGCTGACCGACAACGCCGCCATCGCGGCCTGGCTGGAGGCCCGCTACCCGGAGCCACCGCTGATGGGCCGCACGCCCAAGGAAAAGGCCGAGATCGCCAACTGGAACTGGCGCATCGAATTCGAAGGCCTGCTGGCCATTGCCGAGACGCTGCGCAACGGTTCGCCGGCCATGGCCAATCGGGCGCTGCCCGGCCCTGTGGACTATGCGCAGATTCCCGAGCTGGCACAGCGCGGGCTGGCACGTGTACAGCATTTCTTCGAGACGCTGAACGAACGGCTGGCCGGCCGCGAGTTCGTCGCCACCGACCGGTTCAGCCTGGCCGACATCACCGCCGTGGTGGCGGTGGACTTTGCCCGCGTGGTACGGGTCAAGCCCGGGGAACAGCACCCCGAGCTGCTGCGCTGGCGCGCTGCGATGGCGCAGCGCCCGTCGATGTCGCGCTGAGCGGCACGACGGCGCGCCGGACGCTGTGGATCAGCGCTCGATGGTCAGCGCCACGCCCATGCCCCCGCCGATGCACAGCGAGGCAATGCCCTTCTTGGCGTTCTGGCGCTGCATTTCGTGCAGCAGCGTCACCAGGATGCGGCAGCCCGACGCGCCGATGGGGTGGCCGATGGCGATGGCGCCGCCGTTGACGTTCACCTTGTTCACGTCCCAGCCCATTTCACGGTTCACGGCGCAGGCCTGCGCGGCGAAGGCTTCGTTGATCTCGAGCAGGTCGAGGTCGGCCGCCTTCCAGCCCGCGCGCTGCAGCGCCTTGGTCGATGCAGGCACCGGGCCCATGCCCATGATGGCCGGATCGAGGCCGGCGGTGGCGTAGCTGGCGATACGGCCCAGCGGCTTCAGGCCGAGCGCGGCGGCTTTCTTGGCAGTCATCACCATCACGGCGGCAGCCCCGTCGTTCAGGCCCGAGGCATTGCCCGCGGTCACGCCGCCGGCCTTGTCGAAGGCGGGACGCAGGCCGGCCAGGCCTTCGGCGTTGGTCTTGCGGTTGATGAATTCGTCCTTGTCGAAGACGACGGGATCGCCCTTCTTCTGCGGAATGCTCACGCCGACGATCTCGTCCTTGAACTTGCCGGCGTCCTGCGCGGCGGCGGCCTTGGTCTGGCTGCCCAGGGCCAGCTCGTCCTGCGCGGCGCGGCTGATTTCGTACTTCTTGGCCACGTTCTCGGCCGTGATGCCCATGTGGTACTGGTTGTAGACGTCCCACAGGCCGTCCACGATCATGGTGTCGACCATCTTCCAGTCGCCCATGCGCTGGCCGTTGCGCGAGTTGGGCAGCACGTGGGGCGCTGCGCTCATGTTTTCCTGGCCGCCGGCGATGACGATCTCGCTGTCGCCCGTGGCCACGGCCTGGGCCGCCAGCATCACAGCCTTCAGGCCCGAGCCGCACACGGCGTTGATGGTGAGCGCCGGCGTTTCCTTGGCGCCGCCGCTCTTGAGCCACGCCTGGCGCGCGGGGTTCTGGCCGGCGCCGGCCGCCAGCACCTGGCCCATGATGGCCTCGCCGACCTGTTCGGCCGTGAGGTTCGCGCGGGCAATCACTTCCTTGATCACGAGGGCGCCCAGCTCGGTGGCGGGAATGCCGGCGAGCGAGCCGCCGAACTTGCCGACCGCCGTGCGTGCAGCCGAAACGATGACGATGTCTTCCATGAGGTTCTCCGTTGAAGTGATCTGAAATTCGAGGTGAGAGGGATCAGGCGCGAGCCTTGACGTAGCGGCCCGGCGCCGGCTCGATGGCCTTGTAAGCCTTGCCGTTGCCGTAAGCCTTGGGCGCGGGGATCTGTTTGCCCGCGTGGCCCTTGAGCCATTGTGCCCAGTCGGTCCACCAGCTGCCGGGATGCTCCTGCGCGCCGGCGAGCCATTCGGCCTGCGTCTTCGGGAACTTGCCGTCGTCGCGGATCCAGTGGCTGCGCTTTTTCTTGGCGGGCGGGTTGATCACGCCTGCGATGTGGCCCGAGGCGCCCATCACGAAACGCTTCTTGCCCGGCAACAGTTGCGTAGAAGCATACGCGCCGCCGATGGGCACGATGTGGTCTTCGCGCGAGCCGTAGATGTAGGCCGGGATGTCGATGTTGCCCAGGTCGATCTTCTGCCCGCATACCGTCAGCGCATTCGGCTTGGCCAGCTTGTTCTCGTGGTACGTGTTGCGCAGGTACCAGGCATAGAACGGGCCCGGCAGGTTGGTCGCGTCGCTGTTCCAGTACAGCAGGTCGAAGGGAGGCGGGGTCTCGCCCTTCAGGTAGTTGCCGACCACGTAGTTCCACACGAGGTCGTTGGGCCGCAGGAAGCTGAAGGTCGAGGCCAGGTCGCCGCCCGGCAGCAGTCCGCCCTTGCCGAGCTGCATTTCGCGGTACGCCACCATCTGCTCATCCACGAAGATGTCGAGGATGCCGGTGTCGCTGAAATCGAGGAAGGTGGTCAGCAGCGTGACCGATGCGGCCGGCTTCTCGCCGCGCGCCGCGAGCACGGCCAGCGCGGTGCTCAGGATGGTGCCGCCCACGCAGAAGCCCAGCGTGTTGATCTGGTTGCTCCCGCTGATCTCCTGCACCGTGTGGATCGCCTTGATGGCGGCGTTCTCGATGTAGTCGTCCCAGGTGGCCTTGTCCATCGACTCGTCGGGGTTGCGCCAGCTCACCACGAACACGCGGTGGCCCTGCTCGTTCGCATAGCGGATCAGCGAGTTCTCGGGCTGCAAGTCGAGGATGTAGAACTTGTTGATGCACGGCGGCACCAGCAGGAACGGCCGCTCGTACACCTTGGGGGTGAGCGGCTTGTATTCGAGCAGCTGGAAGAACTCGTTCTCGAACACCACGGCGCCTTCGGTGGTGGCCACGTTGCGCCCCACCTCGAAGGCGCTCTCGTCGGTCATGCTGACGTGGCCCTGCTTCATGTCGTGCAGCAGGTTCTGGATGCCCTTGGCGATGCTCTCGCCCTGCGTGTCGATGGCCTTCTTCTGCGCTTCGGCATTGAAGGCCAGCGAGTTGCTGGGCGACGAGGCCGCCATCCATTGCTCGACCGCGAAGCGCAGGCGCGCCTTGGTCTTTTCGTCGGCGTCGATGGCCTCGGCCATGCCGAGCATGGTGCGGCCATTGAGCAGGTACACGGCCGCCGAGAAGGCCGACAGCGGGTTGCGGCCCCAGGCGTCGCCAGCGAAGCGCTTGTCGCCTTCGGGCTTGGCGCCGAAGCCCTGGCGCCAGAGTTCGGTGGCTTCCGCCATGTACTGCTGCTGGATGGACTGGAGCTTTTCGGGGTCGATGGAGAATTTTGGCAGCTCGGGCATCTTCGCGGCCTGCGGCAATTGCCATAGCGGCGTGCCGCCGCCGTTGAAGGCCGAAGCCCCTTGCGCGGCGGACTGCCGGAAAGCTTCCAGCGCCTGGGTCCATCCCTCGGTCATTGCCTGCTGGAAGGGCGCGAACGCATCGGCCCCCGTGGCTTGTTGCTTCATCATGTCTCCTGGTCCTCGCCTGAGTCGAAACGGATGGCTTGCGTGTTTTGAGTATCCTGCATTTCACGGGGCCCTCACAACGCCGCTTCCTTGCTTACCAACTGAAACTACTTGTGTTTATCCATCTGATCGTCATCGGTTGGTTGTACGTCGCCCTGATGATGGCGGTGGCCGAGGCCACCAACACCACAGGCACGGTGCTGGGCGCCATCTTCACATTTCTTTTGTACGGATTGGTGCCGGTGGCACTGGTGGTTTACCTGATGGGCACTCCGGGCCGCCGCCGCGCGATGAGGCAACGCGAGGCCGAGGCACAGGAAGCCGCCCGGCGTGCCGCAACCGAGAAATCGGCGCCGCCGGTCGCAGGCTCAGGCCTTCTTCCAGACCAGGGCGGCGAAGCGGCCGCTGACGCTGTCCCGCCGGTGCGAAAAGAACCTTGAGGGATTGGCGACGGTGCACCAGCCGTCGCTGCCGTCGTTGCCATGGACGGCCTCGATACCCACCGCGTGCAGCCGCTGGCGCGCCAGTGCGGGCAGGTCGGCCAGCCATTTCCCGGTGGCAGCCGCGGGCCTGAAGCAGGACGCCGCTTCGGGCGCATGCGCCTCGAAGGCAGCCCTGACCTCGGGGCCGACCTCGAAGGCCTTGGGCCCGATGCACGGGCCCAGCCAGGCGATGACGCGGGCCGCGCCATCGGCCTCGAAGGCCTTGGCGGTCTGTTCGAGCACACCGCCCGCCAGCCCGCGCCAGCCGGCATGCGCGGCCGCCACGCGGTGGCCCGCTTCGTCGGTGAAGAGCACGGGCAGGCAATCGGCCACCATGATCGTGCAGGCCAGGCCGCCGGCAGTGGCCGTGCAGGCATCACCAACGGTGCCGTCGCGCACCGCGTCCTGTGCGGCGTCGAGCGAGACGACGCCGGTGCCGTGCACCTGCTGCAGGAAGACCGGACCCGCTCCGATGGCCGCGCGCAAGCGGTTCCGGTTCTCCGCCACATGCGCGGACTCGTCGCCCACGTGGTCGCCGAGGTTCAGGCTCTCGTAGCGCCCCAGCGAAACCCCGCCGTCGCGCGTGGTGCACACGGCCCGCACGTTCGGCGGCGCGGGCCAGTCGGGGACGAGCCAGCGCTCGTTCATGGGGCTCAGGCTTCCGCGTCGGGCGCCTGCGAGGGCTGCGCGCGCTGGAAGGCGTCGAGCTCCATGCAGGCCTCGAAGGCGGCCATGGTGCGCGGCAGGCCGCTGAAGTCGCAGTCGAAGCGGCGGCCGTTGAAGATCTGCGGCACCAGGCAGCAATCGGCCATGGTGGGTGTATTGCCCCAGCAGTAGATGCCGGCGGGGTGCTGCGCAAGCTGGCGTTCGAAGGCCAGCATGCCGTCGCGCACCCAGTGGCGGTACCAGGCGTTCTTGGCCGCATCGTCGAGCTTCAGCTCTTTCACGAGGTACTTGAGCACGCGCAGGTTGTTGAGCGGATGGATCTCGCAGGCGATCGACTGCGACAGTGCGCGCACGTGGGCGCGGCCCACCGGATCGGTCGGCAGCAGCGCCGGCTCGGGGTGCACTTCGTCGAGGTATTCGATGATCGCCATCGATTGCGAGAAGCGCTCGCCCTCGTCCTCCAGCAGGGGCACCAGCATGTCGGCCGAGATGGCGGAGTAAGGGCCGGTGCGGTGGTCGCCGCGCGCGATGTGCACGGGGATGTACTCGAAATCGAGGCCCTTCAGGTTGAGGGCGATGCGCACGCGGAACGAGGAGGAGGAACGGAAGTAGTTGTGCAGCTTCATGATTTCCCAAGCATAGCGCTCCGTCACGGGCGCGGCATGGCCCTTCAGCGCGCCGTTCTGGCCGGCTTCTATTGTGGACCTCCCGCCTCTGGCACACTGCCGGTCTCCCGCTTAGGTTTCGCTGAAAAAGGACACGTCGCAATGGCTTCCGAGTTCGTCTTCGCCCCGCCCGCCACCGTCTCGGTGCCGGTGGCCGGCCAGCCCGCCCGCTTCCCGGTGCACCGCATCTACTGCGTGGGCCGCAACTACGAAGATCACGCCAAGGAAATGGGCTTCACCGGCCGCGAGCCGCCCTTCTTTTTCATGAAGCCGGCCGATGCGCTGGTGGTGGTCGACGCGGGCCAGACCGGCACCATGTCCTACCCCTCGCTCACGAAGAACCTGCATCACGAGATCGAGCTGGTCGTGGCCATCGGCACGGGTGGCAAGAACATCCTGGCGGCCGATGCGCACAAGCACATCTACGGCTACGCCGTCGGCCTCGACATGACGCGCCGCGACTTGCAGAACGACATGAAGAAGCAGGGCCGCCCCTGGGACATCGGCAAGAGCTTCGAGCAGAGCGCGCCCATCGGCCCGATCGTGCCCGTGGCGCAGGCCGGCAATGCGGAAAAAGCCGAGATCTCCCTGCAGGTGAACGGTACCGACCGCCAGCGCAGCAACGTGGGCAAGCTGATCTGGAACGTGGCCGAGACCATCGAGCACCTGTCGGCCGCGTGGGAGCTGCAGCCCGGCGACCTGATCTTCACCGGCACGCCCGAAGGCGTGGCCGCGGTGGTGGCCGGAGACACGCTCGTGGGCGAAGTCGCGGGCCTGCCCAAGCTGACCGTCAAGATCGCCTGAAGACGGCAGCCGGTTCCATGCTCCTGCGCGTACCCATCAAGCATTGCAAGAACTGCGGCACCGCGGTGGTCTACCGCGTGCCGGACGACGGCGACACCAAGCAGCGCGCCGTCTGCCCGGCCTGCCACACCATCCACTACGAGAACCCGCTGAACGTGGTGGGCACCATCCCGGTCCTGGGCGACAAGGTGTTGCTGTGCAAGCGCAACATCGAACCGCGCTGGGGCAAGTGGACGCTGCCGGCCGGCTTCATGGAGCTCGAGGAAACCACCGCCCAGGGCGCGGCCCGCGAGACCGACGAAGAGGCCGGCGCCCACTATGTGATGGAGGGCCTGTTCTCCGTCATCAGCGTGGTGCGCGTGGGCCAGGTGCACATGTTCTACCGGGCCCGGTTGCTCGACGACAGGTTCGACCCAGGCCACGAGACCATCGAGGCCAGGCTCTTCGCCGAAGAAGAGATTCCCTGGGACGAGATCGCCTTTCGCACCGTGCGCGAGACGCTCGAGCACTACTTCGAGGACCGGCGCCGCGGCAGCTTCGACCGAGTCCACACGTTCGACATCGTCTGAACCCGCAGCGCCCCATGACACTTCGCTCCATCCTGCTTCGCGCCGCGATCGGCCTCGGATTCATCCTGGCCACGACGGCGCAGGCGGAAACCGTGGGCGACGTCGACACCGCCTTCAAGCTCATCGGCCCGGACCACAAGATCGTGATCGAGGCCTACGACGACCCCAAGGTCAGCGGCGTGACGTGCTACGTCTCGCGCGCCAAGACCGGCGGGCTGGCCGGCGCCTTCGGCGTGGCCGAGGACAAGGCCGAGGCCTCCATCGCCTGCCGCCAGGTCGGCCCCGTGAGCATCACGCAGCCGCTGCCCAAGCGCGAGGAGGTCTACAGCGAGCGGCTGTCGGTGCTCTTCAAGCGCCTGCGCGTGGTGCGCATGGTCGACCCGAAGCGCAACACGCTGGTCTACCTGACCTACTCCGACCTGCTGATCGACGGTTCGCCCAAGAACAGCGTGACGGCGGTGCCCATCGACCGCGGCACACCGATCCCGCTCAAGTAGCGCCCGGGGGCCGATGGCCCCTTCACAGCCGGTTGCTCTTTCGCGGGGCGCCGTCGCGGCAGTTTGCTAGCATCGCCCGCGTGGCCTCCCCCCGCGGGCCGCGGCGAGCCAGATCGCCGGAACCCTCCGCAACGAAACCGTTCCAACACAGCGCCATGCATCTTCAGACTTTTGTTTCCCGTATCGCCGCCCTGGCCCTGGTTGCCGCGAGCCTCGCGGCCTGTACCACCACCGACCTCAACGCGCCGCGGCCCGGCCCCTCGGTCACTCCCCCCGTGCAAAGACCCACCGCGATGTTCGTGCGCCCCGCCACCGGCGCGACGCTGGCGCGCTTCGACGGCGTGCGCACCAAGGGCATCGACATCGCCGGCAACCTGGGCGATCCGGTCGTCGCCTCGGCCGACGGCCGCGTGGTGTACGTGGGTGGCGAGCTGCCGGCCTACGGCAACATGATCATCGTCAAGCACAACGAGACCTTCCTCACCGCCTACGCGCACTTGCAGACCATCCTGGTGAAGGAGAACCAGGTGGTCCGACAGGGCGAGAAGATCGGCGAGATGGGCAAGAGCAACGCCGACCGCGTGAAGCTGCGCTTCGAGATCCGCAAGAACGGCACGGCCGTGAACCCCGAGCCGTATCTCAACGGATTGCTTCAGCAATGACAGGCGGCGCCCGCCGCCCATGAAAAAAGCCCCTCGCGGGGCTTTTTTCTTTCAGGCCGCGTCATGCCGAAGCCCTGGCCTCGCCGGCTAGAGCAGGCTCTCGGGCACCAGCGGCGCCAGCAACTCCAGCTTCCAGCGCGACCAGAAATCCGTTTCGGGCTCCTGGTGCAGGATGGTGTCGGCCGCGTCCCCCGTGGCCGGGCTCACCCACTCGATGGCGCCCGTCGGTCCCAACTGCAGTTGATAGGCGCCGTCCAGCCGGATGAAGCCGATCAGGCTGGTGAGTTGTTGGGCGATCTGCGGGCTGAAGATGAAGATGCCGACCTCGGTGTTGTGCAGCATCGAACGCGGATCGAAGTTCATCGAGCCGATGAACACGATCTTGCGGTCGATCACCGCCGACTTGCCGTGCAGCCGGCCGCTGGCCGAGCCGTACATGCCGAAGCGCCTGGTCTGCTCCACCCGCTTGGGGCTCAGTTCGTACAGCTCCACGCCCAGGCGCAGCATCTCCGCGCGGTAGCGGCGGTAGCCGATGTGCACCAGCGACTCGTCGGTGGCCGCCAGCGAGTTGGTGACGATGCTGTAGGCCACGCCATTGCCGCGCACGAGGCGGATCGTTTCCATGCCGCCGCGCCCCGGAATGAGGTAGGGCGTGGTCTGCACGATCTCGTTCTCAGCGCCGCGCAGGTAGCGGCGCACGTTGTAGAGCACGCTGTCCTTCGATTCGTCGGCGGGCAGGCCGCGCGCTTCGTCCGTCGGCGCGAGCGCCTTGGCCGGCGCGTCGGCGTAAGCCTCGGCGCGCGCCCAGACCAGCTTGAGCGCTCCCGCGTCCAGGTCCTTGGCCAGCGGGTTGTTGCCCAGCAGGTCGGTGGAGGCGGGCTCCTCGGGGTGCAGCTGCTCGGGGCCGGTGGTCAGTTTGTCGAAGCGCTCGCGCAGCTGTTGCGGCGTTTCGCCCGTGGCGGGCACCAGCGATTCGATGGGGTAGACGTACGGGCTGCTCCAGTACATGTCGAACAGCGACGACAGCCTGGGCACCACAGCGCCGGCCACCAGCGTGTCGATGTCGATGAAGTTCGAGCCCCCGTCGCGCAGGAAGTACTCGTTGGCCATGTTGCGCCCGCCCATGACGCCGATGACGTTGTCCACCACATAGAGCTTGTTGTGCATGCGGCGGTGCACGCGGTCGAAGTCCAGTATCGACCAGGCCCAGCGCGTGCCGAAGCGGCCCCGCCCCGCGGGGAACGGGTTGAAGAACCGCACCTCGACGTTCGGATGCGCGGCGAAGCTGGCGAAGAGCGGGTCGGCGCCAGCCGTGTAGAGATCGTCCACCAGCAGCCGCACGCGCACGCCGCGGTCGGCCGCATCGCGCAGGGCACGCAGCAGGTAGCGGCCGGTCTCGTCGTTCTGCACGAGGTAGTACTGCACGTCGATGGAGCGCTGCGCGCGGCGTGCGAGCTCGATGCGCGCGTGCAGCGAAAACTGTGGCATGGGCAGCAGCCTGAATCCGCTGAGCGGCTCGCCGGGCGGGGCAGCCGCCTGCACGAGACGGCCCAGGGTGGTGTCCGCGCCATCGCTGATTGCCACGGAGGGTTTGCGCTGCACGTCGGCAGGCAGTCCGGCGCAGCCGGCCATGCACAGCGCAACGATGCCGAGCAGCAGCCACGCCAGCCACCGGGCGCACGGTTCGTCGGCAGCCCGACAGGGGAAATTCGGCATGAAAAACAGAGGTGGGTTGGAGCGTGGATCGAAAAGCTCGCGGTTTCTACCACGCGCCTGTCGAACGTGCTGCACCGCCGATCGCGTCCGGGTTCAGTGCCCGCGCGTCGGCTCCCATTGCCTGACGAAGTGATCCGCCCGCAGCGTGGCCCGCTCTACCGCCGCATCCCACGACAGCTGCTGGGTGATCACCAGGGCACAGCGCGGAATGCCGCCCAGGCTCAGCTCGCAGATGCCGGCATAAGTGCCGCTGGGTGTGCGCATGAGCTCGATCCAACCCGTCCAGCCTTCTGGAACGCTGAGAGCGACTCGAGCGCTGGCCATGATGAATACACCCTACCCTTTTTGTAACGCAGCGCCATGAATTGAAACCCTAAGCACTACAAATATTCGTCAGGCGGAGACTAAAGGCGGCACTCTCGAACAGCATCCCTCGAATATGGGGGCCGGCACATGCCTCCGCTTTTCAGCAAAGATCGAGGGGCATGAACACAAAGACCAATTCCGCAGCGGGCAGGCCGGCCACCCTCGCGCTGTTCGACGACCCGCCGCGCGAGGGGCGCGAACGACTCGGGCCCGGGGCCTTCGTGCTGCCCGGCTTCGCCCTGCCCTTCGTCGATGCGCTCCTGCCGGCCATCGAAGGGCTGGCGGAACGCGCGCCGTTCCGCCACCTCGTCACGCCGGGCGGCTTCACCATGTCCGTGGCGCTGACCAACTGCGGCGCGCTGGGCTGGACCAGCGACCGGCGCGGCTACCGCTACAGCGCCGCCGATCCCGACACCGGCAAGCCGTGGCCCGCCATGCCCGAGCCATTCACGCGGCTGGCGCGCGAGGCGGCCTCGGCAGCCGGCTTCGACGGCTTCGCGCCCGACGCCTGCCTTGTCAACCGCTACGCGCCCGGCGCACGCCTGTCGCTGCACCAGGACAAGGACGAGCGCGACTACGGCGCCCCCATCGTCTCGGTGTCGCTCGGCATGCCTGCCGTGTTCCTGTTCGGCGGCCACGCGCGCGGCGACAAGGCGGCGCGCATTCCTCTGATGCATGGCGACGTGGTGGTCTGGGGCGGCGAAGACCGGCTGCGCTACCACGGCGTGCTGCCACTGAAGGATGAACCGCATCCGCTGCTGGGCGCGATCCGCATCAACCTCACATTCCGCAAGGCGGGGTGACACGCATGCAGGCGACCGGCAAGACAAGGAAGATATCGAAGAGGTCTTTCCTGAGGGGGGCAGCCTGCAAGTTGCGCAACGACCGTCGCCAACGGCCTACAGACAAGTCCCCCTCGCTGCGCCATGTTGCAAGCCATGACACATCCCATCGAACTCACCATCGTGGAGCCGCTGCCGGGCGCCTTTGTCTGGCAGTTGCTCGAAACCGACGACGCAGGAGCACACCCGCGCGTGCTGCGCAGGGCTTACGACGCAGCGGAAAGTTATGAGCTGGCGCTCTCGGCCGGCCAGCGGGCGCTGCAAAGCGAGATCCGGCACCGCGTGCCTGCCGGCCACGGTTGAGTGGAACGCTACGCCTTACAGCCTTGGGGCTCAGGCGTGCAATGCGAAGTCGTCGACCGTGAGCGTGATGGCGCCGCGCTGCCCCGCCTGGTAGCGGGCGATCGCCACGGGCTCGATGACGTGGAAGTACCGCCTGCACGTTTCCAGCAGGCCCTCTCCCATTTCGCGTGCACCGAATTCGTCGTGCAGGGTTTCCTCTGAAATCTGCGCGACGACGCGCGGCCCGTCAGGGCCTTCGGGGTAGAAGGCAAATCGCACGCTCGCCGTGTCGAAGCAATAGATGCCTTCGAAGTTCATCTCTGGTGTCTCCTTGTGAAGCGGCGGCGATTGGACGCGTGTGCCGCGGCGGTAGGGAGCGGAAATCAGCGCATCTCCGTGCAGGACATTTCCTACAGGCAACAGGGAGCGCGCTTGCATCCGGAAACGGTTCCGGCCTCCGTTGCAAAGCGTCGATGCAGCGAAGATCGGGCCTCCAATTTCCTCGCTCACGGAGCACCTGATTCGATGATGACCGCCACGATCACGCGCCCTGCACCTCGATGCGCCGCTGCATGCGCCCTCGCCGCCTCGCTCCTGCTGGGCGCGTGCACCGGAACCAGCGAGGCCCAGCGCCAGGCCACCGCCAGCACGCCGCCGCCCACCGATTGCACCGCCTGGGTCGGTGCCGACCGCAACGCCATGATGGGCGGCTATCTGCTGCCGCAAGGCCAGAAAAACAGCACAGGCACCAAGGTCTGCGTACCGGTGCTGACGACAGCCAACCGCGCGCCCGCCGGCTACGCGGGCGGCGACTATCACATCGGCGAATTCACCGACGACAAGCTCAAGGCCCGCTGGCGCGCCTGCAAGGAAGACCCGGCCTGCTTCAAGCGCATTGACGCGCAGATGCAGCGCTGGCTGCCGCCCAACAAGGAGCGCGCCACGCGCTCGACCGGCGTGGTCGACCCTTCCGGCAAGATCGATCCGGACGGCCAGGTCGACCTGAAGCAGATCCGCCGGCCCGCCTTCTTCGCCAAGGCGCCGTACCGCGAGGGCATCGCGGAGGCCGACGCCCGCACCTACATCGTCGAATTCACCGCGCCGCGCGACACCTTCGAGCGCATCGACCTCAAGATGACCGGCGACATCAAGCTGCGCGGCTGGTACATCGAAGGCGCCGGCGTCGATGACGGCAAGGGCAGGAAGGTGCGCGCGCTGGCCATCATGGCGCCGGGCGGCGGCGGGCAGCTCACGGCCGTCCAGCATCCGGACGAAGCTGCGTACCGCATCGACGAGAAGACCGGCAGGACCGTGCCCATCAGTTTTCCCAACGCGACCACCGAGACCATGGGCCAGCGCTGGTGGCGCGAGAACCTGTACGCGCTCAACCAGGCCGGCTTCGACGTGCTGGCCTACGACCGGCGCGGCGAGGGACTGTCGGGCGGCTTCAGCGACACCAACACGCTGGAGCAAGGCGAGGACGTGTTCCGTGCGCTCGCCGCCCTGGACACCGGGCGCGGCCTGCGCATCCTGACGCCGAAGGGCGAGGTGCTCGAAGGCAACGCCACCCCGGGCCGGCTGCTGGCGGGCATGGCGTCGAGCGAAATTCCGCTGGTGCTCGGCGGCTATTCGCGCGGCTCGATGTCAACTGCATGGGCCATGACCCGCAACTACGTGGCGCAGTGCAGCTTCGACATGCCCGAGCCCAACTGCACACCGCCCAAGGGCCTGCGGAACATCCGCGGCGCGATATTGCTGTCGTCGTTCGCCAGCGGCGCGGGCTACGTGGGCGATTCGCCCGACCTGGCCGATCGCAACCTGTTCCTGGGCGGCATGGCGGCCGAGCACCACATCGCGTTCTATCCGAACTCGTCCACGCTCGCGGGCATGGACCGCTGGCCGGCCGCCTTCTTCGGCAAGGGCCTGTGGGACCGCGCGGAAACGCTCGAAGGCACGGTGGCCGCCTACAACCGCATCCGCGGCGTGAAGGAGATCGTGCTGGCGCGCGGGCCCCATTCGATCGAGACCTGGCCCGCCTCCGATCAGGCCTACCTGCGCGAGCGCATGGTGGTGTTCGCGAAGGCGGTGATCGTCGGCGGGCGCACCATCCCGGGCGCTCGGCCCTGGAAGGACTTCAAGTCCCTGGTCGCAACCACGCCTGACTCGTGGGAGCCGTCGTCGCGGCCCAAGGCGCCTTGAGCGCCCACCGCACGCGCGTGCCGGGGGCGCCCGTCACGGCCGGGTTGAAAACCTACGGCACGCCGCCACCTCCTCTGGGATCCAGGCGACTGAAAGAGGTGCTCCATGGGCGCGCGCGACGAATTCATTCTTGACTCCTACTCGGCCACCGTCACGCGGGTGGCGCACACCGCCAGCGCGGCGGTCGCGCACATCAAGGTCCGCAAGGCGGCTCAGCGCGGCAACGCAGCCTCCCACGGCAGCGGCTCGGGCTTCCTGTTCACGCCCGACGGCTTTTCGCTCACCAACGCCCACGTGGTCGAGGGCGCAACCGAGTTGCGCGCCGCGTTCGCCGACGGCACCGAAAGCATCGCGCGCCTGGTGGGGCTGGACGCCTCGACCGACATCGCGGTGCTGCGCATCGAGTCGCACCCGGGGGCTTTCCTGCCGCTGGGCAGCTCGGCCACCCTGCAACCCGGCCAGCTGGCCGTGGCGGTCGGCAACCCGCTCGGCTTCGATTTCACCGTGACCGCGGGCATCGTGAGTGCGCTGGGGCGCAGCCTGCCGGCACGCGGCGGCCGGATGATCGAGGACGTGATCCAGACCGACGTGGCCCTCAACCCCGGCAACTCGGGCGGCCCGCTGCTCGACAGCGCGGCGCAGGTGATCGGCGTGAACACGGCGGTGATCCCGTCGGCGCAAGGCCTGAGCTTCGCGGTGGCCATCGACACCGCGCGCTGGGTGGCCGGCGAGCTGATGCGCCATGGCGCAGTGCGCCGCGGCAAGCTGGGCGTGCAGTGTGCGGCGGTGGCGCTGCCCAGGCGCTGGGTGCGCGAGAACGAATGGCCCGTAGCCACCGGCGTGCGTGTGGTCGAGGTGGTGGCCGGCTCGGCCGCGGCGCGCGACGGGCTGCGCAGCGGCGACATCCTCATCGGATGCGACGGGATACCGCTTGCCCAGCTGTCCGACCTGCTCAAGCGGCTGGCGGGCGAAGGGTACGGGCGGCCGCTGCTGCTCAAGCTGCTGCGGCCGGTGGCCGGGACGCTGACGCCGTTCTACATCACGGTATCGCCGGCAGGCTGAGATGAAGACCGGCCGGCGCAACGACAATAGGCGCCTGCAGCGAAGCACCCGTCCAGGAGAAAACCTTGTCCACCGTCACCATCACCCCTCAAGTCAACGCCGGCAACGACGCCCCCTTCGTCCTCTTCGGCGGTGTCAACGTTCTCGAATCGAAGGACCTGGCACTGCGCTCCGCCGAGGAGTATGTGCGCGTCACGCAGAAGCTGGGCATTCCCTACGTCTTCAAGGGCAGCTTCGACAAGGCCAACCGCTCCTCCATCCACTCCTACCGCGGCCCCGGCCTGGATGAGGGCCTGAAGATCCTGCAGGCCGTGAAAGACAGCTTCGGTGTTCCCGTGCTGACCGACGTGCACGAGATCGCGCAGGCAGCGCCTGTCGCCGAAGTGGTCGACGTGCTGCAGCTGCCCGCCTTCCTCGCGCGCCAGACCGACCTCGTGGTGGCGCTGGCCAGGACCGGCCGCGTCATCAACATCAAGAAGCCGCAGTTCCTGAGCCCGTCGCAGATGCTCAACATCGTCGAGAAATTCAAGGAGGCCGGCAACGACAAGCTCATCCTGTGCGACCGTGGCACCTGCTTCGGCTACGACAACCTCGTGGTCGACATGCTGGGCTTCGGCGTCATGAAGAAGGTCACACAGAACCTGCCCGTCATCTTCGACGTGACCCATGCGCTGCAGCAGCGCGAAGCCGGCGCCGCCGCATCGGGCGGCCGCCGCGAACAGGTGGCCGACCTGGCGCGCGCCGGCATGGCGGTCGGCCTGGCCGGCCTTTTCCTCGAAGCCCACCCGGACCCGGCGCAGGCCAAGTGCGACGGCCCGAGCGCGCTGCCGCTGGACAAGCTCGAACCGTTCCTGGCGCAGATCAAGGCGCTGGACGATCTGGTCAAGTCGTTCGCGCCCCTGAATATCTGAAGAGCCCATCTTGTCATCCAAAGTCTCCCGCATCGCCCTGTCGGCTTCGGCCGCCGCCATCGGCGGCATCGCGGCGTACTGGACCCTCCTCGCGACGCGCCAGGGGCACATCCTGTTCAACGCCCGCAAGCTCCCCGTCGTCCACCTGTCGGACGACTTCTCCACCTACTCCCACACCGTGCCGGGCGGGATGGTCCGCGGGTATGTCTACCACCCCCAGGGTGAAGACACGCTGCAGGACCTGTTCGTCTATTTCGCCGGCCGCGGCGAGGACGTGCGCGCCACCGCGCAGATGCTGCACTGGCTGCCCAAGGGCTTCGGCTTCGCCGCGATCAACTACCGCGGCGTGGCCGACTCGCAGGGCCATCCTTCCGAGATTGCCTCGGTGGAGGACGCGGCCCAGTTCGCCAACCACCTGCGCCGCGCCTTTCCGCAGGCGCGCCTGCACGTCGTCGGCCGCAGCCTGGGAACTGGCGTTGCCATCCAGCTCGTGGCGCTGCAGGACTTCGAGAGCCTGCAGCTGGTAACGCCCTACGACTCGATGCTCGAGATTGCGAAAAAGCGGTTCCCGCTCGTGCCGCTGTCGCTGTTGCTGCGGCACCAGTTCAACTCGCTGGAGCATTCCAAGGAGGTCGCCGCGAAAACCCAGGTGCTGCTGGCGGAGCACGATGACGTTGTCGTGCCCGAGCGCTCGCAAAAGCTCATCGCCGCATGGCCCACGCCGATCAGCGTGCAGACGATTCCGGGGTCGAACCATCACAGCATCATGGGGCTCGAAGCGACCTGGCTTCATCTCATCGACTTTGCGTTGACGGCGATTCTTCCGGAGCCGAAGGCGGCTTAGGCCCGGCCTTCCTATACGTACTTCAAGAGAATCCTCGCGAGAGCTTCGGGGGCCAGCCGCGGAACATCGTGTGCGCATTCGAGGCGATGCGTGGCCCATTCAGGGTCCAGCCGCAGGCGTTCGTACAGCTCGACGAATGGGCTTCCTTCCCACCCACACGCGGCGATGAAGGCTTTGCTGCGGACGTTGCGCCAGTTGCCGGTCAACTTGATCGCCTGCAGGAAGGTAGCGATCGGATGGGGACGGCATCGCCTGTCGAGATGGGCCGGCGGCGCGCAAGTCAATCCATCCGCAGCCGCGCCCGCTATGAAACGCTCCCGGTAGCTCGGTGTGGCGAGCGCCCAGACCGATGCACCGTTGTCCGGCACATAGGCATCGGCGTAAACGATGGCCCTGATGCGCGACGGCTCCTTGTCCGCCGCGCCGGTGATGACCATTCCCCCATACGAATGACCGACGAGAACGGCACTCGCATCGCGCCCGCGAACCGCTTGGACCACCTCGTCGATATGACTGTCGAGATTGGCGCCATCCGCGGGCTCGTCGCCCAGCCC
Organism: Variovorax sp. Varisp36; assembly: GCF_047304235.1. Lineage (NCBI taxonomy): Bacteria > Pseudomonadati > Pseudomonadota > Betaproteobacteria > Burkholderiales > Comamonadaceae > Variovorax > Variovorax sp. Varisp36. The sequence continues at coordinate 136,848 of NZ_JBGLYU010000005.1, read as the reverse complement.
CGAGAGAGTGAGCGCCTGGACTTCATGGCCTTCGCCTGACAGCGCATTGCCGACAGCCTCGAATGCCCAGGCTCCGTGCCAACCACCTGGCACCAAAATGAATCTTGCCATCCAGTTTGTCCTCTCGGATACGGCTGCAGAGCAGGCGCCGGGCCATCGGCCGCAGCAATTTCGCCGTGCGCACATTGTTGCTTGGGGATCGTGTTCGCGCCAAGCTCGGCGCAGGGCAGGATGCGAGGGCTCCTGTCCCCGCGACATGCCAGCAAGCAGCACCGGCTTGCGTTGACACGTTCAATCCCGTACGCTGGCTTGGCGTCCACGCGCAGCACCCGAGCCCTTGCGGGCCGCCGGACCGGCCTTGCGGACGTGAAGGAGTCCACGCCATGCCAAGCCGATCGAACGGCCCCACGGCCGAAATGGAAGCAGTGCGAACGCTGGCGCTCGTCGGTGCCGCCGCAGCCGGCAAGAGCTCCCTTGCCGAGGCCTTGCTGCACAAGGCTGGCGCCATCGCAGCGTGCGGCAGCATCGAGCGCGGCAGCACCGTCAGCGACTACGACCCGCTGGAGCGCCGCATGCTGCACTCGCTCAACGCATCGGTGATGCACCTCACGCATGCCGGCACGCGCGTCCACTTCATCGACACGCCCGGCGGCCCCGACTTCCTTGGCCAGAGCCTGCCGGCGCTGGAGGCGGTCGAGACGGCGGCGGTGGTCATCAATGCCGCCACCGGCATCGAGCCGATGACGGTGCGCATGATGGAGTACGCGGCCTCGCGCCACCTCGCCCGCATGATCATCGTCAACAAGATCGACTCGCAGGGCGTCTCGCTGGCGCGCCTGCTGGCCGACATCCAGGCCACCTTCGGCCGCGAATGCCTGCCGCTGAACCTGCCCGACGGGGTCGGCAAGCAGGTGGTGGACTGCTTCTTCAACCGCTTCGGGCAGTCCGACTTCGGCCCCGTCGAAGCAGCGCACCGCGCGCTGGTGGAGCAGGTGGTCGAGGTCGATGCGGCCTTCGTCGAGCGCTACCTGGAAGAGGGCGACATGGATCCGGCCGAGCTGCATGCGCCGCTCGAACAGGCGCTGCGCGAGGGCCACCTGATTCCGGTCTGCTTCGTCTCGGCGCGCAGCGGCGCGGGCGTGGCCGAGCTGCTCGACGTGATCGTCAGGCTGCTTCCCGACCCCGCCGAAGCCAACCCGCCGGACTTCCTGGTCGGCGAAGGCGCGGATGCCAAGCCGATGCAGGCCAGGCCCGATCCGTCGCTGCATGTGCTGGCGCATGTGTTCAAGGTCATGGGCGACCCTTATGTCGGCAAGCTCGGCATCTTCCGCGTGCACCAGGGCACGGTCGCGAGCGACAGCCAGCTCTACATCGGCGACGGCCGCAAGCCCTTCAAGGTGGGCCATCTGTTCATGCTGCAGGGCAAGGACCACGTGGAGGTGTCGCGCGCCGTGCCGGGCGACATCGTGGCGGTGGCGAAGATCGAGGAGATCCACTTCGACGCCGTGCTGCACGACGCGAGCGAAGACGACCACGTCCATCTCGCGCCGCTGGAATTTCCTGTGCCGGTGCACGGACTCGCCGTGGAACCCGCACGCCATGGCGACGAGCAGCGCACCTGGGAGATCCTCGGCAAGCTCGCGGCCGAAGACCCCTGCCTGCGCATCGAGCACGTGGCCGCCACCAACGAAACGATCCTCTACGGCCTCGGGGAGCTTCACCTGCGCACGGTGCTCGAGCGCCTGCGCGAGGTGTACCGCTTCGAGGTCCGGACGCGGCCGCCGCGCATCGCCTATCGCGAGACGGTGGCCGCACCGGCCATGGGCCATCACCGCCACAAGAAGCAGACCGGCGGCTCCGGCCAGTTCGGTGAAGTCTTTTTGCGCATCGAACCGCTGGCGCGCGGCGCCGGCTTCCAGTTCGATGACGAGGTCAGGGGCGGCGCGATACCGAGCCAGTTCATCCCCGCGGTCGAGAAAGGCGTGCGCGAGGTACTGCTGGGCGGTGTGATCGCCGGCTACCCGGTAGTCGACGTGCGGGTGGTGGTATACGACGGCAAGCACCACAGCGTCGACAGCAAGGACATCGCCTTCGCGACTGCGGGCCGCAAGGCCTTCATGGCGGCAGTCCGCGAGGCCAGGCCGGTCGTGCTGGAGCCGATCGTCCAGATCGAGATCGTCGTATCCGAGCATTCCGTGGGCGACGTCACGAGCGACCTGTCGTCGCGGCGCGGCCTGGTCACGGGCACGTCGGCCATGGGAATCGGCAGCGTGGTCGTTCGCGGGCAGGTGCCGATGGCGGAGCTGGCCAGCTACCAGTCGCGGCTGAATGCGATGACCAGCGGCCAGGGCCGCTACACCATCGCGCTGTCGCACTACGAAGCCGTGCCGCCGGCAACGCAACAGGCGCTGATGGGCCAGTTCCAGGTGCGCGACGAGGCTTAGCCCAAAGCGTCGTTCACCTGCTCGCGGAACTCGCTCAGGCTGACTGCGGCGCCGATTTCCCGCGGCAGCGCATCGCGCACCGAGAACACGCCGAGCACCTTCGCTCCCGCCACCAGCGGCAGGTGGCGAAAGCCGCGCTCGAGCATGAGCACCACGGCATCGGACACCAGCGTTTCAGGCGGCACGCAGATCGGGTTGGGCGTCATGACTTCGCGCACCGCGGTGTGATCGGGATCGAGTCCGCGGGCCAGCACCCGGGTCATGAGGTCGCGCTCGGTGAGGATGCCCAGCAGGGTGTCCGGCAGCTCCATGACGAGCACGCTGCCGCAACTGGCCCGCGTCATCACGCAGGCAGCGTCGCGCACGCTGGCCTGCGGGCCCAGGCTGACCACATGTGCGCGCGAGATGGATTGGAAAACGGTGCGCTCGGCCATGGTGCGCCCTCCGGAAGTAGCGTGAATGGTGCCGCCGGCTTTCGCTCAGCGCAAGGAGTCGTTGAGCCGCTCCAGCGCCTCGGCGCCGGGGCACAGATGGGCCGGCCCCAGCGCGTTGAGCGGCCGGTCGCTGGTGTTGAGCGCCGTGTGCAGGTCGGTGGCCAGCGGATCGACATAGAGCAGTCCGGTGACCACTTCGCCCATTTCCTGGTGCCGTTGCATGTAGGCCATAGCGGCATAGCGGTCGCCGGGGTTGTAGTCGGAATGCAGGCTGCGCAGGCGCAGCAGCGTGCCGTCGTGCTGGCGCACGTCCACCACTTCGCCCGCCCCCATGTCGACGGTGATTTCCTCCCGCCCGCTGATGAAGTCGATGCGGCTCACCGCCTCGTTGTGCTCGCGCACGTAGTCGTAGCTCTTGGTGCTGCCGGGGTGGTTGTTGAAGGCCACGCAGGGGCTGATCACGTCGATGAAGGCAGACCCGCCGTGGCTGATCGCGCCCTTGATGAGTGGCACAAGTTGCGCCTTGTTACCCGAAAACCCCCGCCCCACGTAGCTGGCTCCCAGTTGCAGCGCCATGGCGACAAGGTCCACCGGGCTGTCGCTGTTGACGACGCCCTTCTTGCTCCTGGAACCCTGGTCGGCGGTGGCCGAGAACTGGCCCTTGGTCAGGCCGTAGACGCCGTTGTTCTCCACGATGTAGGCCATGCGCACGCCGCGCCGCATGGCGTGGGCGAACTGTCCCAGGCCAATGGACGCCGAATCCCCGTCGCCCGAGACCCCCAGGTACAGCAGGTCGCGGTTGGCCAGGTTGGCGCCGGTCAGCACGCTGGGCATGCGGCCATGGACGGTGTTGAAGCCGTGCGATGCACCGAGGAAGTAGTCCGGCGTCTTGGAGCTGCAGCCGATACCCGAGAGCTTGGCCACGCGATGCGGTTCGATGTCCAGCTCCCAGCAGGCCTCGATGATGGCGGCGGAGATCGAATCGTGGCCGCAGCCGGCGCACAGCGTGGATATCTTGCCTTCGTAGTCGCGCCGCGTGTAGCCGACCTTGTTGGTGGTCAGCGTCGGATGGCGCAGCCGGGGCTTGGCGAGATAGGTCATGCAAGTTCCTTCGTCCCGGTGCTGCCGGATGCATGCGTCTGCACGTGCGAGCTGATCGCCTGCACGATGAAGCGCGCGGTGATCGGCGTGCCGTCGAAATGCAGCACGCGCACGAGCCGGGCGGGGTCGGCGTCCAGTTCGTTGACCAGCAGGCTGCGCATCTGCGCGTCGCGGTTCTGCTCGACCACGAACACCTTGTCGTGCTGCGCCAGGAACTGCACCACGCTGTCCGGAAAGGGAAAGGCCCGCAGCCGCAGTGCATCGAGGTGGATGCCGCGCTCTTCCAGCGCCTGCAGCGCCTCATGCATCGACGGGCTGGTCGAGCCGAAATAGATCACGCCGAGCGCGGTCTTTTGGGCGGCCGGCCGCAACACCGGCTGCGGCACCAGCGTGGCCGCGGTCGCGAACTTCTTCAGCAGCCGCTCCATGTTGTAGATGTAGTCGGGGCCGCGCTCCGAATACCGGGCATAGGCGTCGCGCGTCGTGCCGCGCGTGAAGTAGCTGCCCTTGGTCGGGTGCGTACCCGGCAACGTGCGCCACGGAATGCCGTCGCCGTCCACGTCCTTGTAGCGGCCGAAGTCGCGGCCCGCCTCGAGCTCCTCGGCGCTCATGACCTTGCCGCGGTCGTAGGCCTTGCTGTCGTCCCAGGCGAAGGGCTTGCACAGGCGCTGGTTCATGCCGATGTCCAGGTCCGTCATCAGGAACACAGGCGTCTGCAGCCGGTCGGCCAGGTCCAGCGCCGCCGCCGCTTGCTCGAAGCATTCGTGCGGGTCTTCGGGGAACAGCAGCACGTGCTTGGTGTCGCCGTGCGAGGCATAGGCGCAGGACAGGATGTCGGCCTGCTGCGTGCGCGTCGGCATGCCGGTGGAAGGGCCGCCGCGCTGCACGTTGATGAGCATGATCGGGATCTCGGCGAAGTAGGCCAGCCCGATGAACTCGGCCATCAGCGAAATGCCCGGCCCCGAAGTCGCCGTGAAGGCGCGTGCGCCGTTCCAGCCGGCGCCGACCACCATGCCGATCGAGGCCAGTTCGTCTTCCGCCTGCACGATGGCGAAGCGGTGCTGGCCCGTGGCCGGGTCCACGCGGAATTTCGCGCAGTACTTCTGGAAGGCCTCGGCCACCGAGGACGACGGCGTGATCGGATACCAGGCCGCGACCGTGGCGCCGCCATACACGCAGCCCAGCGCCGCGGCACTGTTGCCGTCCACAAAGATCCGGTCGCCCACCCGGTCGGCGCGCCGCACCTGCAGCCCCACGGGCTCGCGCAGGTTCTCCCTCGCGAAGTCGCAGCCCAGGTGCAGTGCCTGCACGTTGGAGGCCAACAATTTTTCCTTGCCCTTGTACTGCTCGCCGAACAGCTTCTCGACCACTTCCGGCTCGATGCCGAGCAGGATCGCCAGCGCACCCACATAGACGATGTTCTTGAACAGCTGGCGCTGGCGCGGGTCCTGGTAGACCGCGTTGCAGATCTCCGTCAGCGGCATGCCGATGACGCGGATGTCGTCGCGGAACTTCGATGGCGGCAGCGGCCGCGTGCTGTCGTAGAAGAGATAGCCGCCGGGCTCCAGTTCGGCCACGTCGGCGTCCCAGGTCTGCGGGTTCATCGCCACCATCATGTCGGTGCCGCCACGCCGCCCGAGATGGCCCTGCTCGGTCACCCGCACCTCGTACCAGGTCGGCAGGCCCTGGATGTTGCTCGGGAAGATGTTGCGCGGGCTCACCGGCACGCCCATGCGCAGGATGGCCTTGGCGAACAGTTCGTTGGCCGAGGCCGAACCCGAGCCGTTGACGTTGGCGAACTTGATGACGAAGTCGTTGACCGCCTCTATCTGCTTCATGCTCATGCGGCCACCCCCTGCCCTGCCGGCGTCATCTTCAGCAGGAACTTCTGCATGTCCCACGCGCCGGTGGGACAGCGCTCGGCGCACAGGCCGCAGTGCAGGCAGACATCTTCGTCCTTGACCATCACGCGGCCCGTCTTGAGCCCGCCGGAGACGTACAGATCTTGCGCCAGGTTCAGTGCCGGCGCCTTGAGCCGGGGCCGCAGTTCGGCTTCGTCGCCGTTGTCGATGAAGTTGATGCAGTCCATCGGGCAGATGTCCACGCAGGCATCGCATTCGATGCAGGCGGCCTCGGTGAACACGGTCTGCACATCGCAGTTCAGGCAGCGCTCGGCCTCCTTGAAGGCAGTGGCGGCGTCGAAGCCAAGCTCGACCTCCACGCGGATGCTCGCCAGCGCCATCTCGGCCTTGGCCCACGGCACCTTGTAGCGCAGGTCGTTGGAGGTGTCGTTGCCGTAGCTCCATTCGTGGATGCCCATCTTCTGCGACACCAGGTTGGTCATGGGCGCGGGCCGCACATACACCGGTTCGGCACGCAGCAGCTTGTCGATCGACACTGCCGCCTCGTGCCCGTGGGCCACGGCCGTGATGATGTTCCTGGGCCCCAAGGCCGCATCGCCACCGAAGAACACGTTGGGCACCGTCGACTGGAAGCTGGTCTTCTCGAGCACCGGCAAGCCCGACTTGTCGAAGTCGATGCCGCTGTCGCGCTCGATCCACGGAAAGGCGTTTTCCTGGCCCACCGCGACCAGCACCTCGTCGCATTCGAAGTACGCGTCCGGTGCGCCCGTCGGCACCAGCGTACGGCGGCCCTGGCTGTCGTATTCGGCCCGGACGATTTCGAATCGCATGCCCAGCAGCTTGCCCTCCTCGTGCACGAAGGCCTTGGGCACATGGAAGTCGATGATCGGAATGCCTTCGTGCTGGGCATCTTCCTTCTCCCAGGGCGAGGCCTTCATTTCGTCGAAGCCGCTGCGCACGATGACCTTCACGTCGGTACCGCCCAGGCGGCGTGCCGACCGGCAGCAGTCCATCGCCGTGTTGCCGCCGCCCAGCACGATCACGCGCCGGCCGATGCTGCTGACGTGGCCGAAGGACACGGAGTTCAGCCAGTCGATGCCGATGTGGATGCAGGCCGCTGCCTCCCGGCGCCCGGGAACGTCCAGGTCGCGCCCGCGCGGTGCGCCGCAGCCGACGAAGATCGCGTCCCATCCCTGCGCCAGCAATGCCTTCATCGAATCGATGCGCTCGCCGCCGCGGAATTCGACGCCCAGGTCGAGGATGTAGCCCGTCTCTTCGTCGATCACCGACTCCGGCAGGCGAAAGCGCGGTATCTGCGTGCGGATGAACCCGCCGGCCTTGGCCTCGCCGTCGAACACCGTCACTTCGTAGCCCAACGGCGCGAGGTCGCGCGCCACGGTGAGCGAGGCCGGCCCCGCACCGACGCAGGCGACCCGCTTGCCGTTCTTCGGTTCGGGCTTCGGCATGCGCGCGCGCACGTCTTCCTTCATGTCGGCCGCCACGCGCTTGAGGCGGCAGATCGCCACCGGCTCGGGCTCCTTCGTGTTGCCTTCTTCCACCCGCCCGCGCCGGCAAGCCGGTTCGCAGGGACGGTCGCAGGTGCGCCCCAGGATGCCGGGAAAGACGTTGGAGACCCAGTTGATCATGTAGGCGTCGCCGTAGCGGCGCTGCGCGACCATGCGGATGTATTCAGGGACGGGGGTATGCGACGGACAGGCGTACTGGCAATCGACAACCTTGTGGAAGTAGGCCGGATCTGCAATGTTGGTGCGTTGCAATGCGTGTCTCCTGGCAAGCCTCCCTCGACCCCGGAGGGGCCGGCATGCGGCTTTGCCGCCAGTATGCGCCGCACTGGCGGGCGCACGGCCTTGGTGGAATCCCGCAGCGCTCCGGGCCATGCCTCGGTGGCCAATCCCCGCATCGATGCCGGCAATGCGTGTGCGCCCGGGCCTGCGCTATCCTTTCGCAACGATCACGTGCGCCTGTATCTTGCCGGCCACCGGGCCTTCGCCATGGCGGCTGGCGATCGCCTGCGTTGCGCGGTCCGTCGCGAGCTGAAGCAAGCTGGCGTCGCGCGCCTCGATTTCGTTGCGCAGAGGCGTTCCCTGGCAATAGGCGGTGGCGACCTCGCGTGCCGAGGGCGCGCGACTCACCTCCTCGCGCGTCTCGATCTCGATGTCGGTGAACCCTGCGCGGCTCACATCCTCGCGGATCAGTGCGACATCGTGATAGCCGTGCGGCGTGCGGGCAAGGAATCGCGGAGGGTCGTCCGGAAACATCGCGGCAACGGCGTTGGTGACATCGTCGGCAAAGGCGTTCTCTTCGATGCGGTCCCAGACGTTGAAGACGAAGCGCCCGCCAGGCCTCAGCACACGACGCGCCTCGGCGTAGCCGGCGACCCTGTTGGGGAAGAACATCGCGCCGAACTGGCAGCAAACGACATCGAACGAGGCATCTTCGAACGGCAGGCCGAGCGCATCCGCCTGCCGCCATTCGATGCGGCCGTCGGGCCCCTGGCGGGCGGCGGCATAGTCGAGCATGGGCTGGTTGAGGTCGCTCACCACATAGCGTGCGTCGGCGCGGAGTCTTGGTGCAAGCGCACGCGTGACCACGCCGCTGCCGGCGGCCGTCTCAAGCACCGCGCCGGGCGAGAAGGCAGCGACGCGCTGCGCCATGTCGGTGGCATAGGCCTCGAAGATCAGGGGGACCATCAGCGTGTCGTAGAACTTCGGGATCGAACCCGCGAACACCTTGTCGCTCTCAGCCATGGGATCTCCTTGAAAGCTCCGAACGGCGCCTTGAGCTTCCGTTCCCGAGCGGGCCAGTCCTCCCCGACGAGTCCGCCGCGTGGGACACCCGCGACGACCCGCCATGGTGGACGCGCCTGCCGGCCTCGTCAACGTCGTCGTCCTGCGGTCTGCCCCTCAAGGTAACCTGTCGCCATGGATTCCCTCATCGCCGCCTCCGCCCGCGCCCTTGCCGCCGGCGATGCACTCGGCGCCCTCAAGCGGATCGCCCTGCGCGACGATCCGCCGGCGCTGGCCCTGCGCGGCATCGCCATGGCGCAGCTCGGAGAACACCCCCGCGCGCGCGAGTTGCTGCGGCGCGCCGCGCGCGACTTCGGCGCCCATGAAGAGCTGTCGCGCGCCCGCTGCATCGTCGCCGAGGCCGAGGTCGCGCTGGCCATGCGCGACCGCGGCGGCTCCCCTCGCCCGCTGACCGCGGCGGCGGCGACGCTGGAGGCGCACGACGATCACGCCAACGCATTGCAGGCGCGGCTGATCGCGGCGCGCAGGCTCCTGCTGCTCGGCCGCCTCGACGAAGCCGCCGCCGCACTGATGCACCTCGATGCGCGCGGCCTGCCGCCAGCGCTGGGGGCGGTGGCCGAACTGACCTCGGCCGAACTGGCGCTGCGCTCGCTGCGCATCGGCCCGGCCCAGGCCGCACTCGCCCGCGCACACGAAGCGGCCGGCCGCGCGCGCGTGCCCGCGCTGCTGGCCGAGGTGGCGGAGGCGCGTGCGGCCTTCGAGCGACCCGCCGCGCGGCGCCTCTTCGCGGGTGGCGAGCAGGCGCTGCGCCTCGACGAAGTGGCCGCCCTCCTCGCCTCGAACGCGCTGGTGGTCGACGCCTGCCGCCGGGGCCTGGGCGCTGGCGACGCATGGCTGCCCCTTGCTCGCCGGCCGATCCTTTTCACGCTGGCACGCACGCTGGCAGAAGCGTGGCCCGCAGACGTCGACCGCGAAGCCTTGATCGCATCCGCCTTCCGCACCCACCGCCCCGACGAAACGCATCGCGCGCGGCTGCGGGTCGAGATCGGCCGCCTGCGCGCGCTCGCCACCACGCTGGCGGGCATCGAGGCCACGCCGCGCGGCTTCGTGCTCAAGCCGCATGGCGAGCGCACCGTCGCGCTGCTGGCACCGCCCATCGACGGAGACCAGGCCTCGCTGGTCGCGTTGCTGTCCGACGGCGCGGCGTGGTCGACCTCGGCCCTGGCGCTGGCGCTCGGGGCCAGCCAGCGCACCGTGCAGCGCGCCCTCGCCGAACTGGAGGCCGAAGGACGGGTGCGCTCCATCGGCCAGACGCGGGCGCGCCGCTGGCTGTCGCCGCCGCTGGCGGGATTCACGACGATCTTGTTACTCCCCGCTGCGCTGCCGTTTGAATAAAGTTGTCTCCAGGCGCCGATCCACGGCGCTACAGGAGCCAACAATGACCAGCAGGAAGAGCAAGGACACCACCCAGCCCAAGGTGCGGCCGGCCGAGATCGTGCGCGAGTACGGCCCCTTCGGCGGTTCCGGCAGCATCGCCGGCGTGACCCATGACGGCCAACGCGTCTGGGCCGCCACCGGCACCAAGCTGGTGGCCTTCGACCCCGCCAGCGGCGAGACCACGCGCACGCTCGATGCCGCCTGCGACGCCGGCACCGCCTTCGACGGCACGCACCTCTACCAGATCGCCGAGTCGCGCATCGACAAGATCGACCCCGCCACCGGCAAGGTGCTGGCGTCGATCCCCACACCCGGCCACGGCTACGACTCGGGGCTCACCTGGGCCGAAGGCAGTCTGTGGGTGGGGCAATACCGCGACCGCAAGATCCACCAGATCAACCCCGAGACCGGCGCCATCGTGCGCACCATCGAGTCGAACCGCTTCGTCACCGGCGTGACCTGGGTCGACGGCGAGCTATGGCACGCCACCTGGGAAGCCGAAGAAAGCGACATCCGCCGGATCGACCCGCAAAGCGGCGCCGTGCTCGAGCGGCTCGAGATGCCGCGCGGCGTCGGCGTGAGCGGGCTCGAATCCGACGGGGCCGATCTCTTCTATGCCGGCGGCGGCGAGAGCGGAAAGGTCCGCGCCGTTCGCCGTCCCCACAACCCTACGGAGCACTGACATGACCGGCCTCGCCACCACCGCCAAGAACCCCGCCATCGAACCGGGCCTCGCCAACCATCCCGTCGTATCCGGCGAACGATGGCTCGCCGAGCGCAAGGCATTGCTGGCGCGCGAGAAGGAGCTCACGCACCTGCGCGACCAGATCGCCCGCGAGCGCCGCGCGCTGCCGTGGGAGCGCGTGCAGAAGAACTACCTCTTCGACACGCCCGCCGGCCAGCGCACGCTCGCCGGACTCTTCGAGGGCCGGCGCCAGCTGCTGGTGCAGCACTTCATGTTCGGTCCGGGATGGGAGCAGGGCTGCCAGAGCTGCTCCTTCATGGCGGACCACACCGACGGCATGAACGTGCACCTGGCGCACCGCGACATCACGCTGGTCGCCATCTCGCGCGCACCGCTGGCCGAGATCGCGCGCTTTCGCGAGCGCATGGGCTGGCAGTTCAACTGGGTGTCGTCGAACGGCAGCGACTTCAACCGGGACTTCCACGTCAGCTTCTCGCCCGAGGAACGCGCCGGCGGCGAGGTCTACTACAACTACGGCATGCAGCCCTTCCCGCAGGAGGAAGCACCCGGCGTCAGCGTGTTCTACAAGGACGACGCAGGCGAGGTGTTCCACACCTACTCGACCTTCGGCCGCGGCGTGGAAGTGATGATGGGCGCGTACAACCTGATGGACCTCGTGCCGGAGGGCCGCGGCGAGCGCGACGTGCCCTACAAGATGGAATGGGTGCGCCACCACGATCTGTACGAACCACAGCCCGATGCGAAGGCTGCCGGGTCGTGCTGCTCGGAACACAGCTGAAGCGCGAGCGGCCCCGGCGCGTGGAGACAACATCATGGCAAGCCTCTGGCCATGGCTGGCGGTCGCGGGGGTCGGCGCCCTTCACGGGCTGAACCCCACCACCGGCTGGATGTTCGCCGCCGCCCGGGGCGTGCGGTCGCGCGACCGGACGAAGGCGCTGCGGGCCCTGCTGCCGATCGCCATCGGACACGCCGCATCGGTCGCGCTCGTCGCGGCCGCGGTGGCGCTTGGCCTGTCGATGGGCGGCGTGATGCTGCAGGTGCTGGCGGGCGGGCTTCTTGCCGCCGTCGCGGTGCATCACCTGCGGCGCCGCAATGCAAGGCATGCGCGGGCAGCGGCCGGGAATGCCGGGCTGGCACTCTGGTCTTTCATGATGTCCACCGCGCACGGCGCGGGGCTGATGCTGGTGCCGGCGCTGATCCCGCTGTGCATGAGCGGCGCACCGGCAGCCCGCGAGATCACCGCGTCGGGCTCGCTGCTGCTGGCGCTCGCGGCCGTCGGCGTTCACACCGCGGCGATGCTTGCCGTCACCGGCGTGATGGCCATTGGTGTTTGCCTGGGCTTCAACGCCGTCCGTGCTAACTCCGCTCCTTCGGCAGGCGAAAATCCGGCGACCGACGGTCTGGCGCGCAGGCGTCGGTTCGCTCCGAACCGGAACTAGCGGGCGGGCGATCCGCGAGCGCCGCTGCCCTTGCCGGCAATGACAAGCCCCGCGCTCTCGACGAATCCGTGAATCAATTTCAGCCGCGGCGACGCGCGCGGCCACAGGACGCCGAAGCGCCGGGTCTCCGAGGGCAATGGCAATGGAATCTTGGCGACCCGCTGCCCCTCCAGCAGCGGCGATGCGATGTCGGGCACGATCGACACGCCAAGGCCGCGGTCGACCATCATCGCGATGGCCAGCAGTGAACTGAGCTCGAAGCGCTCCTGCGGAACGATGCCCGCCGCGCGCAGGTAGCGGTCGGCCTGCTTGCCGCCGCCGAGATTGCGGTCGTAGCGGATGAGCGGTGAAGTTCGCAGCAGCCCGTGCGGGTCGCGCCGCGCGAGGCGACTGGGCGCGAGCAGCACCAGCGGCTCCTCGCGCAGCAGCGCCCAGTCGAAGGTCTTCGCGAGCGCGAACGACGGATACAAGCACACCGCCGCATCGAGTTCGCCCTGCTGCATCGACTTGTAGAGCGTGGCGGTGGTGCCCGACTGCAGGAACACCTTGACGCCCGGATGCGTCTTCACGAAGCGCGCGAGGATGTCCGGCAGCAGGCTGTGGATGGCCGTATTGATGGTGCCGATGACCAACTCGCCGCCGGCTGCTTCGCTGCCGAGCATCGCCTTGATGTCGCTCACATCGCGCAGCAGCGTGCGGGCCCGCTGAACCAGCCGGTGCCCCGCCTCGGTCGGCTGCACCGTGCGGCCGGCGCGCGCGAGCAGCGGCGCGGCGAGTTCGCGCTCGAGCGCGCGGATCTGCTGCGCCACCGCGCCGGGCGTCAGGTCAAGCCGGCGTGCGGCCTCCGACATCGAGCCCGATTCCACCACCAGAAGAAAGCTTTGCAGGTAGGCCGTTTCCATGAAGATAGATTTTCTACGATGTGATCGCAGGAAGCAGCTGTTTTTCTCCTCTCACGAACTGCGGACACTGCATCCATGAGAAGCAAACTCTTCGTTCCCGGCACCCGCCCAGAGCTGTTCGCCAAGGCACTGGCCAGTGCAGCGGATGCCATCTGCCTCGACCTGGAAGACGCGGTGTCCGAGCCGCGCAAGGACGAGGCACGCGAAACCGTGCGCAAGTTCCTCGAAAGCGGCAAAGCGGCCGCGTCGCACAAGACACTGATCGTTCGCATCAATGCCATGGACACGCCGCACTTCGAGCGCGACGTGGCAGCGGTGGCGCAGGCCGGCGTGCACCTGATCAACTTGCCCAAGCCGCAGAGCCCGGCGCATGTGCGCACGGCGGCCGAAGCCATCGAGCGCGCGGAGCGGGCCAACGGTGTGCATGCGCCCATTGGCCTGCTGCTGAACATCGAGACACCCGCTGCCCTGCGCACGGCCGCCGAGCTCGCACTGGCGCATCCGCGCGTGGCGGGGTTGCAGCTGGGGCTGGGCGACCTCTTCGAGCCGCTGGGCATCGCGCGGCGCGAGCCCTCCGCGATCCGGCAGGCAATGTTCGCGGTGCGCATCGCGGCCGGCGAAGCGGGCCTGTATGCCTGCGACAGCGCCTTCGCCGACATCCGCGACGCCGAGGGCTTTCGTGCCGAGGCGATGCTCGCGCGCGACCTCGGCTTCCTCGGCAAGACCTGCATCCACCCGAGCCAGATCGCCATCGCCAACGAAGTGTTCCGACCGACCGACGAAGAAATCGCGCACGCCCGCAAGGTGGTCGAGGCGGCGCAAGAGGCCGATGCCAAGGGCGTCGGCGCCTACGTGGTGGACGGAAAGATGATCGACATCCCCTTCGTGATCCGCGCGCGCGCCATCGTCAAGAGCGCACGCAGCTTGGGGCTGCTGCCCGGCTGAGCTTCCCTATTCGAAAAGAGAACCGGAGACAAAAAAATGCGTATCCCTTCATTCATTCGTCCGCTCGCGGTGGCCTCGGCCGTCGCACTCGCCGGCACCGCGTTCGCACAGGCCGCCTATCCCACCAAGGCCATCACGATCGTCGTGCCCTACCCGGCCGGCGGATCCAACGACACCTTCGCGCGCCAGGTTGCCAAGGAGCTCGGCGATGCGCTCAAGCAACCCGTGATCATCGACAACCGCCCCGGCGCGAGCGGCAACACCGGCACCGGCCAGGTGGCCAAGGCGGCGCCGGACGGCTACACGCTCGTGGCCGTGTCCTCCAGCATGACGACCAATGCGGCCGTGCAGTCGAAGCTGCCCTTCGATCCGGTGAAGGGCCTCGCGCCCGTGGCCATGTTCGCCAAGGGCCCGTTCATCGTCGCGGTCAACAACGAGTTTCCCGCGAAGACGCCGGCCGAGCTGATCGGCGCCATCAAGGCGAAGCCGGGCCAGTACAACTACGCCTCGTCGGGCTCGGGCAGCGTGAACCAGTTCGGCACCGAGTTGCTCAAGGCCAAGGTAGGCGACCTGCAGATCGCGCACATCCCCTACAAGGGCATGGGCCCGGCCGTGACGGACCTGGTCGGAAACCAGACGCAGCTGCTGATTTCCAGCGGCCCCTCGCTGCTGCCGATGGTGCGTGCCGGCAAGCTGCGCGCCGTTGGCATCACGAGCCTGAAGCCCAGCCCCATCGCCCCCGATCTCACGCCGATGGCCACGGCCGTACCCGGCTACGAGTTCGAACTCTGGTGGGGCCTGCTGGCACCGGCGGGCACGCCGGCCGACGTGGTCGCGAAGCTGAACGGAGCCGTCAACCAGATCCTGGCAAGGCCCGAGATCACCGCCAACTTCCTGCGCGAAGGCGCCATCGCCACCCCGCTCACGCCGGCGCAGTTCGGCACCGTCATCGCCGAGGACGTGGAGCGCTGGAAGAAGCTGGCGAAGCAGCAGAACATCACCGCCGATTGAGGAAAGAAAGAAGGAAAGAAAAGCCCATGAGCACCACCGTCCCCGACGACGCGTCCCTGCCTGTCCGCCAAGGCCCCGCCGGGCCGTTGAGCGGCCTGCGCGTGCTCGACCTGAGCGCCTACATCGCAGGCCCCTACGGCTGCTCGCTGCTGGCCGACCAGGGCGCGGAGGTCATCAAGATCGAGCCGCCCACCGGCGACAACCTGCGCAAGTACCCGTCGTCGCTGGAGGCCGAGAGCCGCGCGTTCGTCGGTGTCAATCGCAGCAAGCTGGGCGTGGTGCTCGACCTCAAGAACCCGCAGGACCTTGCCGCGCTGATGGCACTGGTGCGAACGGCCGACGTTCTGGTGCACAACTTCCGCCCCAGCGTGCCGCCGCGGCTGGGCATTGCCTACGACCAGCTGAAGGCCGTGAACCCGCGCCTCATCTACTGCGCCGTGACGGGCTACGGCGAGACGGGGCCGCTGCGCGAGAAGGCCGGCTACGACCAGGTGCTGCAGACCATGACCGGCATGTGCGCACTGCAGGGCAAGCGCGGCGAGCCGCCCGAGATCATCTACGGCTCGGTGGTCGACTACTACGCGGCCGCGCTGGTGGCCGCCGGCGTCGCCTCGGCGCTGTACGAGCGCGAGAAGAGCGGCGAAGGCCAGTTCGTCGGCGTGTCGCTGCTGCGCTCCGCGCTCACGATGCAGTCGGCGCGCATGGTGTGGGCCGAGGGCGAGCCGAAGGACGTGGGGCGCGACATGCGTTCGGGCGGCATCACTGGCATCCACCCGACCCGCGAAGGGCACATCTACATCTCGGCCAACACGCCGCATTTCTGGCAGGCGCTGTGCGCCAAGGTCGGGCTGCAGGAGCTGGCCAACGACGAGCGCTACGACTCGGTGCGCAAGCGCGCGCAACATTTCGCGGAGATCGTTCCGAAGCTTCGCGCCGCGCTGGCCGAACGCACCGCGCTCGAATGGGAAGAACTGTTCGGCGAGGACGTGCCCTGCGCCGCGGCCCGCACGGTGGAAGACATGTTCGACGACGAACAGGTGCTGGCCGAGGACATGGTCGCGAACTTCGCGCACCCCACGCTGGGCTCCTACCGCGGCTTCACCCGTCCCGTGAAGTTCGGCCGCACGCCCGGCCCCGAACCCTTCGCGGCGCCCACACTGGGCCAGCACACGCAGCACGTGCTGACCCCGAAAGCGGCCGCCAGCCGCACGGGCGACTGAGCCCATGCGCGCCGATCTCGCGGTGCCGCACAGCAGCGGCACACGCAAGCCCACCCATGCAGCGCCCGAAGACGCCTGCGACGCCCACATGCACGTGTACGACCGCCGCTTCGCGCTGCAGGGATCGCCCGACGCCATGCTCGACCATGCCACCGCCGACGACTATCGCCTGCTGCAGCGGCGCATCGGCACGCAGCGCACGGTGGTCGTGCAGCCGCGCGTGCACGGTACCGACAACAGCGTGACACTGGCGGCCATCCGCGAACTGGGCGCGCAGCACACACGCGGCGTGGCGGTGGTGCGGCCCGACGCGAGCGACGCCGAACTCGAAGGGCTGCACGCAGGCGGCATCCGCGGCATCCGCTTCACGCTGTACACGCCGACGAATGCAGCGACGGACTTCGGCATGGTCGAGCCGTTGGCGCACCGGGTGCATGCGCTCGGCTGGCATGTGCAGCTGCATTGGAGCGCCGGCCAGATCGCGGAACACGCGGCGCTGCTCGCGCGGTTGCCTTGCACCGTCGTCTTCGACCATCTCGCGCGCATGCCGCAGCCCGATGCGCAGGCGCATCCCGCGTTCGAGGTGGTGCACCGGCTGCTCGACAACGGCCGCACCTGGATCAAGCTGTCCGGCGCGTACCTCGACTCGCGGGTCGGCGCGCAAGGCGGCTATGCCGACACCGTCGCGCTCGCGCGGGCGTGGGTGATGCAGGCGCCCGAACGCGTGGTGTGGGGCAGCGACTGGCCGCATCCCACGGAGCGCATCGCCAAGCCCGACGACGCGCAACTCTTCGACCTGCTGAGCCAGTGGGTGCCCGACGAAGTGCAGCGCCAGCGCGTGCTGGTCGACAACCCGGCGCGGCTCTACGACTTTTCCTGAACCACAAGACCCGAGACATCGACATGAACAAGCGACTCCTGAAATCCGTCGCGGCCCTGGCCGCCTGCGCCGCTCCACTGCTGGGCTGGGCCGCCTGGCCCGACAAGCCGATCCGCATGGTGGTGCCGTATGCCGCGGGCGGCGGTGCCGACAACACCGCGCGCATCGTTGCGCAGCAGATGAGCACCGCGCTGGGCCAGCAGATCGTGATCGACAACAAGCCGGGCGCGGGCGGCGTGATCGGCGCCGACAACGTAGCCAAGGCGGCGGCCGACGGCTACACCGTGCTGTACGACGCGTCGGCGTTCTCGGTGAACCCCTCGCTGCGCAAGCTGCCCTTCGACGCGGCGAAGGATTTCAATCCCGTGTCGCTGGTGGCCACGGCGCCGCAGATCCTCGTGGTGCCGGCGACCGCGCCCTACAAGACGGTGCCGGAGTTCATCGACTACGCACGCAAGAACCCCGGCAAGCTGAGCTTCGCGTCGGCCGGCGGCGGCACCGGTTCGCACCTCGCCGGCGAGGCATTGAACGAGCAGGCGAAGATCGGCCTGATGCACGTGCCCTACAAGGGCGGCGCGCCCGCGCTGACCGACGTGATGGGCGAGCAGGTGTCGGCCTACTTCGGCAACGTGGCCTCGACGCTGGGCTACGTCAAGAGCGGCAAGCTGCGCGCGCTGGGCGTGAGCTCCATCAAGCGCGTGCCGGGGCTGCCCGACGTGCCGACGCTGGCCGAGTCGGGCCTGCCGGGCTACAACGTGGTCGAGTGGAACGGCATGTTCCTGCCCAAGGGGACGCCGGTCGACATCGTGCAGAAGCTCGGCAAGGCGGTGCAGGCGGCGGTCGCCGATCCGGCCGTGCGGCAAAAGCTGCTGCAGCTGGGCCTGGAGCCCGCGGGCACCGCGCCCGAGGCGTTCGCGAAGTTCGTGCAGGACGAGACGGCGAGAGTGAGTGCGCTGGTGCGCTCGCGCAACATCAGGGTCGATTGACCATGCGCGTCCGCGCGGGATGTGAAACGTAGTGTGTGGGGTTCGTCCCGCGGATACAGAGGCATACGCATTTCGCTCCGCGGCGGGGTGGCCCGGCGAAGAATCGGCTCCGTTCACAGACGAACGCCCGTCACTCTTCCGAAGGAATCGCCATGCGCTTTCGCTCTCCCGCCCTCTTCTTTGCCGTCGCCATCGCGGCCTCTGCGGCAGCCCTCACGCTGACCTTTGCCGCGCCCTCGCCGCTGGGCGGCGAGGGCGCGGCCGGCGAGGCCGTGCCCGCACCGGAATTCCAGAACATCGACAGCTGGCTCAATTCGCCGCCGCTGAAGCTGAGCGAGCTGCGCGGCAAGGTGGTGCTGGTCGACTTCTGGACCTACACCTGCATCAACTGCCTCAACCACCTGCCCTACGTGAAGGAGTGGAACGAGAAGTACAAGGACAAGGGCCTGGTCGTCGTGGGCGTTCACACGCCGGAGTTCGCGTACGAGAAATCGACGAAGAACGTGAAGGACGCCATCGCGCGTCTGCAGATCAAGCATGCCGTGGCGCAGGACAACAGCTACGGCACCTGGAAGGCCTTCAGGAACCAGTACTGGCCGGCCGTGTACCTGATCGACAAGCAGGGAAAGATCGTCTATTCGCACTTTGGCGAAGGCAGCTACGGCACTACCGAGAAGAAGATTCAGGCGCTGCTGGCTGAGCCTTCTGGGACTTGAGACGACGCAGTAGTTCGGGGTGCGATCACGACGACGGGGGACCTTCGCGGAGGGGAGCGCCCGGTGCCATTCGCACGCCCCCAGAACACAAGCAACCACAACACGAGACAAACAAGAGAAATGAACAAGCTCTGGTTCGCCCTCCTCTTCCTCGCAGGCGGCATCTCGCAGGAAATCCGCAACCCGGTGAACTGCCAATGCATCCCCTCCCGCGCAGGCGTCAGTCGAGCGCCTCGACGGCCGACGAAAAGACGTAGCCCTCGCTGCGCACCGTCTTGATGTAGCGCGGCTCGCGTGCGTCGTCCCGCAGGCGCTGGCGCAGGCGGCTCACCAGCAGGTCGATGGAGCGCTCGAAGAGTTCCGCCTCGCGACCTTGGGTGAGGCTCAGCAGCTGGTCGCGGCTCAGCACCTTCTGGGGATGATCGAGAAACACCATCAGCAGCCGGTACTCCGCGCCGCTGAGCGCCACCATCACGCCGCTGTCGTCGATCAGGTTGCGCGCGGTGGTGTCGACCTGCCAGTCGCCGAAGGCCAGCTTCGAGGCCGACTCGGTGGAGCGCATGTTCGGCGGCAGCATGCGCGTGCGGCGCAGCACCGAGCGGATGCGCGCCAGCAGCTCGCGCGCGGAGAATGGCTTGGCAAGGTAGTCGTCGGCGCCCATCTCCAGGCCGAGGATGCGGTCGGCCTCCTCGCTGCGGGCGGTGAGCATCAGGATGGGCGTGGCCTTGTACTTGCCCGTGCGCAGGTCGCGGCACAGCGTGAGCCCGTCTTCGCCCGGCAGCATCAGGTCAAGAATGATCAGGTCGAAAGGTCCCGACTCCTCCAGCGCCGCGCGCATGTGCCGCCCCGTGGGTACCGTCACCACCCGCAGGCCGTTCTTGACCAGGTAGGTGGAGAGCAGTTCGCGGATTTCCCGGTCGTCGTCGACGATGAGGATGTGGTCGGAGGTCTTGGCAATGTTCATGGAAGTGCGGTGATGCGCCCGCAGGGCGACGGGCAGGTGCAATGTAGCCCGTGCAGGCGAAGGATCGGGCGGTTTTGTATGCCCGTGTATCCGGCGGGCCGGGCGACCACACTATGTTGCTTGCACGGGCGCGCCGGCAGGGCCGGCGCCGTGGAGGCAGACCGGGCGCGACGGGTAATGTTGTATGTCAGGCCACGCGGCCCAACACACTGGAATACAAACCGCCGCGCCTTGGAGCGGGACCGGGTCTATAAACCCGTCCATGCCTACTCCCGCCGCCAGCCTTCCCGCCGACATCGCGCCGGCCTCCTGCGCCCCCATGGGCCTGCGCCGGCTGCTGCCGCGCTCGCTGTTCTCGCGGGTGACGCTGATCATCGTCGTCGGGCTGGCCATCGCGCAGCTGCTGACCTTCATGGCCATCGGCTACGAGCGCGGCATCGCGATGCGCGAGCTGATGATGATCGGCATCGAGCGCGACATCGCCAGCTCGGTCGCCATCCTCGATCGGCTGCCGGCCGCCGAACGCGAGGGCTGGCTGGCGCGGCTGGAGCGGCGCAACTACCGCTTCGTGCTCGGCGGGAACGCGCAGGGCAAGGCGCCCGACACGCCGTCGTCGCAGCAGTTCGCGACCGCGATCGTCGACGCGATGCGCCCCTTCGAGATCGTGAAGATCGGGCAGGTGAGCAACCCGCCGCAGGGCCTGCAGATCCAGGTGCGGCTGTCGGACGGCTCCTCGGTGGTGGTGCATGCGCGGCGCGTGGACATGCCGGTGTCGAGCTGGGTGATGTGGCTGCTGTGGGTGCAGCTGCTGGTGCTGGCGGTGTGTGCCTGGTACGCGGTGCGGCTGGTCACGCGGCCGCTGGCGCAGCTGGCCGACGCGGCCGACGAGCTGGGCCCCGACCTGAAGGGCCGGCAACTGGCCGAAGAGGGGCCGACCGAGGTAAAGCACGCGGCGCGCGCCTTCAACGCGATGCAGAAGCGCATCGCCGGCTACATGGCCGAGCGGGTGGAAATACTCGCGGCCATCTCGCACGACCTGCAGACGCCCATCACCCGCATGCGGCTGCGCACCGACCTGATGGACGACGGCCATGACCGCGACAAGTTCCGCCAGGACCTCGACGCCATGCACACCCTGGTGCGCGAAGGCGTGACCTACGCGCGCACGCTGCACGGTGCCACCGAGCCGCCGCGCCGCATCGACGCCGACGCGCTGTTCGAGAGCATGGTGGCCGACTATGAGGACTCGGGCGAGCAGGTGCTGCTCGAAGGCCGCGTGGGCGAGCCCATGATGACGCGGCCGAACGCGCTGCGGCGCATCCTGACGAACCTGATCGACAACGCGCTGAAGTTCGGCACCGACGTACGCCTGCAGGTGCATGCAGACGCCGGCAACCGGCTGACGCTGGCCGTGGTCGACAACGGCCCCGGCATTCCGACCGACCAGTTGGAGAACGTGCTCAAGCCCTTCTACCGCGTCGAGGGCTCGCGCAACCGCGGCACCGGCGGCACCGGGCTGGGCCTGGCCATTGCACAGCAGCTGGCGACGGCGATGGGCGCGGAGCTCACGTTGCGCAACCGGGACGAAGGCGGGCTGGAAGCCCGGCTGACCATGAATACCAACGCGGCCGCGCCACCGGACTGAGCCGGCTGCGCGGCAGCCGCCGCAGCAGCACCACCGACCGAAGAAGAAAGAGAAGAGCGGCTCGCATGGCGAGACCGCGAAGGGCCCCGCTCGCTCTCGACTTCCTGTTTAGCCCTTCATCGACAACATTCACCGACTGGAATCCGATCATGCTGCTCCTCATCGTTGCCTACCTCGGTGGCGTGCTCACCATCCTGAGCCCGTGCATCCTGCCCGTGCTCCCGTTCGTGTTCGCGCGCGCCGACCGGCCGTTCCGCTCGCACGGCCTTCCCATGCTGCTGGGGATGGCGCTGGCGTTCTCGGCCATTGCCACGCTCGCGGCCGTGGGCGGCGGCTGGGTCGTGGCGCTCAACCAGTACGGGCGCTATGCCGCGATTGCGATGCTCGCGGTATTCGGCGTGACGCTGCTGTTTCCGTCGGTGGCCGACCGGTTGAGCCGGCCGCTGGTGGCACTCGGCCTGAGGCTGGCGGGGCCAGCACCGGAAACAAAGGCGTCGGTGTTCTCGCCGCTCCTGCTGGGGGTTGGCACGGGGCTGCTGTGGGCGCCTTGCGCGGGGCCGATCCTCGGACTGATCCTGACGGGCGCGGCGCTCAACGGCGCAAGCATCGGCACCTCGCTGCTGCTGCTGGCCTACGCGGCAGGTGCGTGCACCTCGCTGGCGGCCGCGCTGCTCTTCGGCGGGCGGCTGTTCTCGGCGATGAAGGGCTCGCTGCGCACCGGCGAATGGGTGCGGCGTGCAGCCGGCGTGGCCGTGCTCGCGGGTGTCGGCGCCATCGCGCTGGGGCTGGACACCGGGCTGCTCAGCCGCCTGTCGGTCGGCACCACTTCGGCCTTGGAGAAAGCACTTGTGGAGAAGATCGGCATGCCAATGCCGATCCCCGTGCCGTTGTCGCAACCTCGCGCACCGGCGCTGCCCGACGAAGGCGGCCTTCCTTCGCTCGCGGGCGCCACCGAATGGCTGAACTCCGCCCCGCTGACCGCCGAGATCCTGCGCGGCAAGGTGGTGCTGGTCGACTTCTGGACCTACTCGTGCATCAACTGCCTGCGCACCCTGCCCTACGTTCGTGCCTGGGCCGAGAAGTACAAGGATGCGGGACTGGTGGTCGTCGGCGTGCATGCGCCGGAGTTCGCGTTCGAGAAGCTGCCCGCCAACGTGCGCCGCGCGACGAAGGACCTGGGCATCGGTTTCCCCGTGGCCATCGACAGCGGCTACGCGATCTGGCGCGCCTTCGGCAACCAGTACTGGCCGGCGTTCTACATCGTCGATGCGCAGGGGCGCATCCGGCATCACCAGTTCGGCGAGGGCCAGTATGCGAAGGCGGAACAGGTCATCCAGCAGTTGCTGGCGGAAGCGGGGCGGCCCGCCGTGCCGGCCGACCTGGTCTCGCCGCAAGGCCAGGGCACGCAGGCCGCGCCGGCCAAATCGCCGGCCCTGTCGGGCGAAACCTACCTGGGCTACGAGCGCGCGCACAACTTCGCTTCGCCCGGCGGCATATCGAACGACCATGCGCACGTCTATTCAGCGGCTGCGCCATCGCTGCGCACCAACCAATGGGCACTGGCAGGTGAATGGACGGTGGAGAGCGAACGCGCGGTGCTGGTCCGCGCCAACGGGCGCATCGCCTACCGCTTCCATGCACGCGACCTGCACCTCGTGCTCGGCCCGTCGGCCGATGGCAAGCTGGTGCGCTTCAGGGTGCTGGTCGACGGCAAGCCTCCGCTCGCGGACCACGGCGCCGATACCGATGCGCAGGGCAACGGCACCATCGACGGGCAGCGGCTGTACCAGCTGGTGCGCCAGGCGGCGAACGACAGGGAGCGCCTGTTCGAGATTGAATTCCTCGATGCCGGCGCGCAGGCCTACGTGTTCACCTTCGGCTGAGTGCCTCGCGGCAGCGGGCGCGTGCCCCTTTCACAGGTGCTGAGCCACCAGCACCACGGCTCCGGCGATAGAGATGACGCCCCCAACGAACTTCCTGAATGCCTTCATGGCGTTCTCCTTTAATGAGGCTCCATGGTGCCGCGTGGCTGTGCGTTCGTGGGTTGGGAATTCTCATGTGCAGGATAGAAAAACCCAACCCGCAAGGCATTGCTCGGTCGTCGGCATCTACGACCGGGCACTCGGCAAGAAAAGCCGCGCCCTCGCGAACTGGCTGGCGCGAAGCCTCACGCGCTCCACTGCCGCTTCCAGCGTGGGCTGCTGCATGAATACGAGCACTCCCTGCTTGAGCCCGCGAAGGCTCAGCTCGGCAACGCCGGCGTAGCGGCCGTTCGTGGTCCGCTGGATATCGATGCGGCTCGACCAGCCATCGGGCAGTTTGACGAGAAGCTGTAGCTGTTGTGTGACGCTCATGAGGGCGCCGAGGATAGGCGCCGCGACGTTGGCCCCCAAGGAAATAGTTCCTTGGTATTCGAGATACTTCAAGGTTGGCATCGAGTGAATCTCCGGACCCATCCTCTTTGCAAACTGAGCAAGTTCAGTTCTGACAATCGTGAAATGCGTCCCTGTCTGGAGCTCGCCGCCTCCGATGGCATGGCCGAAGAGTCAACCGACATGCGGCGAGGACGTTGACAGCCACATGCACGTGTTTTCGTGTGACCCTTGAGGTGCAATCATGAAAAAAGCCCTGATCCTGTTGGCTGCCGGAACTGTCTTCACCGCTTCGGTCTTTGCGCAGCAGCCACCGGCTGCAGCAGCAACGACGAGCCCCGCTCCCGCTGCAAAAATGGCACCAGCACCGGCACCAGCCGCTGCGCCCGCGGCCGCAGCACCCGCAGCCGCAGCGCCCGCGGCCAAACCCGCAACGACCACCACGGCAGCAGCACCTGCCGCAGGCCAGGTCTGGGTCAACGGCAAGGTCTATCACTGCGCGACCGACAAGTACTTCGGCAAGACGAAGCACGGCTCGTACATGTCGGAGGCCGACGCAAAGGCCAAGGGCGCTCACGCAGCCCACGGCAAGGCCTGCTGAACGTCGCAATGCCGGGGCGCGGGCTGCTTCGCGCCCGTGCCCCGGCGAAAACCCACGAGCAGACAGCGGCCTGCTGCTCCCCTCGCTTTCCCCCCGCTCCCTTCGTTGTGGCTATCGGCCGAAACTGCTAGCATCAGTTAACTTACCGGCCGGCATATAAAACAAACCTCCAGCCTCGGCGGCCCGTGGCGCACCACAACAAGGCACCCTCATGCGACTCTTCAAACAAACCCTGTGTGCGGCCGCGATGGGCATCGTGTTGGCTTCGGCGGCGACGCCGCAACCCTTGCTCGATCGTGCGCTCGCCCTGTCCGATGCCGCGGAGCCCAACGTGATCGCATGGCGCCGGCATATCCACCAGCACCCCGAGCTGGCCTACGAAGAGGTCGAGACGGCCAGGTACATCGCCGCAGTCCTGGCGAAGATTCCCGGCATCGAAGTGCAGACCGGCATCGCCGGAACCGGCATCAAGGCGGTGCTTCGCGGCGGCAAGCACGGCCCGGTGGTGGCGCTGCGCGCCGACATGGATGCCCTTCCCGTCGAGGAGCGCAACGACCTGCCGTTCCGCTCGAAGGCCAAGGCCATGTGGCGTGGCCAGGAGGTGTCGGTGGCGCACGTCTGCGGCCACGACACCCACGTGGCGATGCTGCTGGGCGCGGCGCAGGCGTTCTCGGCCATGCGCGCCGAACTGCCCGGCACGGTGGTGTTCCTGTTCCAGCCGGCCGAGGAGATCGGCCCCGGCGACCGCCCGAGCGGCGCGCTGGCCATGGTCAAGGCGGGCGTGCTCGACAACCCCAAGGTCGACATCGTGCTGGGCCAGCACATCGGCTCGCAAGCGCCCAAGGGTTCGATCTCTTATCGCCCAGGCGCGATGCTGGCCAGCATCGATGTGTTCGACATCAAGCTCAGCGGTGCGGGCGGACACGGCGCCGCGCCCTGGGCCGCCAACTCGCCGATGCTGGCGGCGGCGGAGATCACGCTGGGCCTGCAGAACATCGTGAGCCATCGCACCAACCCGACCATTGACGGCGGCGCCACCGTGGTCACGGTGGGCATGCTGCAAAGCGGCAACCGCTTCAACATCCTGCCCGAGACCGCCGAACTCTCCGGCACGGTGCGCGCGCTGTCGGCGCAGAACCAGAAGACGGCCCACGAGCAGATCCGCATGAAGGCCGAGCACATCGCAGCCAGCTATGGCGTGAAGGCCGACGTGCGCATCGACACCGGCGGCGGCTATGGCGTGCTGGTCAACGACGTACCGTCCACCCTGGCGCTGGTCGATGGCCTGAAGGCCGCAGCGGGCAAGGACAAGGTCGCGGAAATCCTGCCGTCGATGGGCTCCGAGGACTTCGGCGCGTTCGGCGCCACGGGCATCCCGGTGGTCTTCTGGATCCTCAACGCCTCGCCCTATCCGGACCGCGCGGGTCCGACGAACCACTCGCCGCTGTTCACCATCGACGAGTCGGCCATGCGCATCGGCGTGCGCGCGCTGACCAGCGCAACCCTCGCCCAGATGACGCGTGCCAACGGCACGTCGCCTTGAAGACAGCCGACGGCTGATCCCCGGGTTTCCCCCGACCCACCCGCGTTGTGGCTGTCAGCCAAAACTGCTAGCATGAATTAACTTACCGGCCGGCATGTAAAAACAAGCATCGAGGCCGGCGGCCGAGACCACAGAACCAGAGACGCGAGACAACGAATGAACGCCCTGATGCAAGACAACGCGCTGCTGATTTCCAGCCTGCTGGAACACGCGGCCCGCCATCATCCGGACGTCGAGATCGTCTCGCACCTCGACATGCGGACCTGCGTGCGAACCACCTGGCGCAAGGTGGCGCTGCGCGCGGCCAGGCTCGCCTCCGCCCTGCGGACGCTCGGCATCCAGCCCGGCGCACGCGTCGCGACGCTGGCCTGGAACACGCACCGGCACCTCGAGCTCTACTACGCCGCCTCGGGCATGGGCGCGGTGCTCCACACCGTGAACCCGCGGCTCTTTCCCGAGCAGATCGGCTACATCGTCAACCACGCGGCCGACGAGTTGGTCTTCTTCGACCTGGGCTTTGCGCCGCTGCTCGAGCAGGTCGCACCGCAGCTGAAATCGGTCAAGGGATTCGTGGCGATGTGTTCGCGCGCGGAGCTGCCTGCGCTGAACCTGCCCGGCCCCCTGCTGTGCTACGAAGACCTCGTGGCCGATGCCGAGCCACTCGCCGAATGGCCCTCGCTCGACGAGAACACCGCCTCGTCGCTGTGCTACACCTCCGGCACCACGGGCAACCCCAAGGGCGTGCTCTACAGCCACCGTTCGACGGTGCTGCACTCGTGGGCCGCCTGTGCCGCCGATGGCCTGCAGCTGTGCGCGCGCGACAGCGTGCTGCTCGCGGTGCCGATGTTCCATGTGAACGCCTGGGGCATTCCCTACGCGGCGGCCATGTGCGGCGCCAAGCTGGTGCTGCCGGGCCCGGACCTCGGCGGCGAGCGCCTCTTCAACCTGATGCGTGACGAGCGCTGTACCTTCTCGCTCGGCGTACCGACCGTGTGGCTGGGCTTCTTCCAGCACGCGGAGAAGCTCGATGCGGCTGCGCGCGCCGGCCTGTGCCTCGAGCGTGTCGTGGTTGGCGGCTCCGCCGCGCCGCGCGCCATCGTCGAAAAGTTCGAGCACCTGTTCGGCGCCTACGTGATCCAGGCCTGGGGCATGACCGAGACCAGCCCGCTGGCCACCATCTGCAACCTGCTGCCGCGCCACGACGGCATTCCCCTGGAAGAGCGCTTCGACGTACAGACCCGCCAGGGACGCGCCATCTTCGGCGTGGAGATCGCGGTGTTCGACGCCGAAGGCCGCCGGCTGCCCGCCGACGACCACACGCCCGGGGAACTGAAGGTGCGCGGTCCCTGGGTCGTGTCGGCCTACTACGGCCAGGAGCCCGGCGCCGAGCTCGACGCGAACGGCTGGTTCGCCACCGGCGACGTCGCGCTGATCGACAAGGACGGCTACGTGCAGATCACTGATCGCTCGAAGGACGTGATCAAGTCGGGCGGCGAATGGATCTCCTCCATCGACCTCGAGAACCTCGCGGTCGGCCATCCCAAGGTGAAGGAAGCCGCAGTGATCGGCGCGTACCACAGCAAGTGGCAGGAGCGCCCGTTGCTGATCGTGGTACCGAACGAAGGCGCAGAGGTCACGGCTGCGGAAATCCTCGGCTTCATGCAGGACCGCGTGGCCCGCTGGTGGATGCCCGACGACGTGGTCTTCGTCGACGAACTGCCCCACACCGCCACCGGCAAGCTGTTGAAGACACGGCTGCGTGAGCAGTTCCAGGGCCACCGGCTGCCGACCGACGCGGCCGTTGCCGACTGAGGTTCGGGCGCCCCCCAAACGCGCCCCCGACGCCCGCCGGTGCTGCGGCCGAGTTCACGCGACAGCAACCCTGAAAACAATGGAGAGACAAGCATGCAACATCGATTCCGGCTCGCGGCCTCTGCGGCCATTCTTCTCGCCTGCGCTGCGGCTGCTGCGCAGGGCACCCCGAATACCATCAGCGACGACGTCGTGCGCATCGGCGTCATGGCCGACCAGACCGGCCCCTACTCGGGCAATGGCGGCCCCGGCTCTTCGCTGGCCGTGAAGATGGCGGTCGAGGACTTCGGCGGCAAGGTGCTCGGCAAGCCCGTCGAGGTGCTGGTGGCCGACGACCAGAACAAGCCCGACGTGGGCCTGAACATCGCGCGCAAGTGGCTGGACACCGAGAAGGTCGACACCATCGTCGGCGGCTCGGCCTCGTCGATCGCGCTGGGGGTCTCGTCGCTGCTCAAGGAGCGCAAGAAGCCGTACCTGATTGCCGGCACGGTGAGCGCGGAGCTCACCAACAAGTCGTGCTCGCCGATGAACTTCCAGTTCCTCACGGACACCTATGCGCTGCCCAAGGCGGGCGTGCAAAGCCTGATGAAGCAGGGCGTGAAGAGCTTCTACTTCATCACCGTGGACTACGCCTTCGGCCAGGCCTTCCAGGACGACGCCACCAAGTTCATCCAGGCCGCCGGCGGCAAGGTGGTGGGCTCGGTCAAGCATCCGCTGGGCGCCACCGACTTCTCGTCGTACCTGCTGCAGGCGCAGTCCAGCGGCGCGCAGGCCATCGTCATCCTCAACGCCGGCCTCGACCTGTCGAACGCGTTGAAGCAGGCGGCCGAGTACAAGCTCACGCGCAACGGCCAGATGGTGTCGGTGTTCGGCATGACCATCAACAGCGTGTCGGCCATGGGCCTGGACGTGGCCCAGGGCCTGCAGCTCACGGTGCCGTTCTACTGGGACCGCGACGACGCCTCGCGCGAATGGTCGAAGCGCTTCATGGCGCGCAACAAGGGCGTGGTGCCAACCTATATTCACGCCGGCGCCTACAGCGCGACCATGCACTACCTGAATGCGGTCAAGGCCGCCGGCACCGACGACGGCGCCACGGTCGCGGCGAAGATGAAGGCCACGCCGATCAACGATTTCTTCTCGAAGGACGTCAAGATCCGCGAGGACGGCCAGGCGCTGCGCCCGGTGTATGCCGTGCAGGTGAAGAAGCCGGCCGAGTCGAAGGGTGCGAACGACTACTACGCGGTGCGCGCCGAGATTCCACCCGAACAGACCTGGCGTCCGCTGGCCGAGAGCAGCTGCGACTTCATCAAGGGCAAGTGAGCGGTACGGTGGGCATGCAGATCGACATCCTCGAGCTCCGGCGCGACCTGCTCGGCGAATGCCCGCTGTGGGACGCGCGAAGCCAGTCGCTCTACTGGATCGACGGCCGCGCGCAACGCGTGCGCCGCCACACGCCCGCCACCGGCGCCAGCGCCGAGTGGCATGCGTCGCAGCACATCGGCTCGATCGCGTTGTGCGAGAGCGGCCGCCTGCTGCTGGCGCTGGAACACGACTTCTGGCTGCTCGACCCCGACAGTGGCGCGATCGTGCCCATGGACGCGGGCGTCACGCATGCGGCCGATCGCATGCGCCTGAACGACGGCCGTACCGACCGCGCCGGCCGCTTCGTCGTCGGCTCGATGACCCTGGGCCGCGCCGAGCCCGAAGGCGCGCTTTACCAATTGACGGCCGGCGGGGCAGTGAAGACGCTGGACACCGGCATCGCGGTTGCCAATGCCACCTGCTTCAGCCCGGACGGCCGCTGGCTCTACTTCGCGGACAGCCACACGCACCAGATCCGCCGCTATCCCTACGACACGGCCACCGGCACAGCCGGCGCGAGCGAAGTGCTGGTCGATACCCTGCCACTCGGCTCGGTGCCCGACGGCGCCACCGTCGATGCCGAAGGCCACCTGTGGGTGGCGCTGGTGCAGGCCGGCCAGCTCGCGCGCTTCACGCCCGAAGGCCGGCTCGAGCGCACCATCCAGCTGCCGGTGACCTACGTCTCCTGCCCCTGCTTCGGCGGCCCCGGGCTCGACGTGATCTACCTCACGTCGATCAGCAACAGCGGCAACCTGCTGCGCAGCGACCATCCGGACGCGGGCGCGGTGTTCGCCATCCATGGTGTCGGCGTGCGCGGGCTCGAGGAGTCCCGCTTCGCCGACCTCCCTCCCCGCATCTGACAAGGCAGACAACATGACTCGACGTTTCGAAGGCAAGGTGGCGCTGGTCACCGGCGGTGCACGCGGCATCGGCCGCGCCATCTCGGACGCCCTGGCGGCCGAAGGCGCCGTGGTGGGCGTGCTCGACCGGCAGGAAGACCTGGCGCGCGAGGCCGCCGAATCCATCAAGGCCCAAGGCGGCCACGCCGTGGCCTTCGGTGGCGACGTGGCGCGCCGCGACACCTTCGCCCAGTCCATCCCGGCGCTGAAGCAGCAGTTCGACCGCTTCGACATCCTGGTGAACAACGCGATCTGGGTGCGCTACGGCCCCATCGAGGCCATCACGCCCGAGATGCTCGAGCGCATGGTCGGCACCGGCTTCAACTCGGTGGCCTGGGGCATCCAGGTCGCGGCCGAGGCCATGGGCGAAGGCGGCAGCATCGTCAACATCGCCTCGTCGGCGGCCTACCTCGGCCTGCCCGAGGGCATGCTGTACTGCGGCGTGAAGGCGGGCGTGCTGGGCCTCACGCGCTCGGCAGCGGTCGACCTCGGGCCGCGCGGCATCCGCGTCAACGCGATCTGCCCGGGCTCGATCGAGACCGAAGGCGTGAAGATCAACCTGACACCCGAAAAGACCAAGATCCGCCTGGCCAAGACGCCGATGAAGCGGCTCGGCGCGGTGGACGACGTGGCCAAGGCCGCCTGCTTCCTCGCCTCGTCCGACAGCAGCTTCATCACCGGCGAATCGCTGCTGGTCGACGGCGGCGTGACGCACGCCTTTCTCTGAACACCGGGCCCGCCCACGCCATGGACACCATCCTCGAAGCGCACCAGCTCAGCCGGCAGTTCAGCGGCTTCTTCGCCGTGAAGAACGTCGACCTGCGCGTGCGCCGGCATTCCGTACATGCGCTGATCGGCCCCAATGGCGCGGGCAAGACCACCTGCTTCAATCTGCTGACCACCTTCCTGCGGCCCAGCGCCGGGCGCGTGACCTTCAACGGCCGCGACATCTCTCGCAGCGACCCGGCCTCGGTGGCCATGGCCGGCCTGGTGCGCTCGTTCCAGATCTCGGCCGTGTTCGGCCAGATGACGGTGCTGGAGAACGTGCGCGTCGCGCTGCAGAAGAAGGCCGGCGGCAGCTTCGCCTTCTGGCGCAACGTGCGCGTGCTGCGCAGCCTGGACGCGCGCGCCATGGAGCTGCTGGAGCGCGTGGGCCTCGCGCACTGGCGCGACACGATGGCCGGCGAACTGCCCTATGGCCGCAAGCGCGCACTGGAGCTCGCCACCACCATCGCGATGGACCCCGAGATGATCCTGCTCGACGAGCCCATGGCCGGCCTCGGCCACGAGGACATCGGCCCCGTGGTCGAGCTGATCCGCGATGCGGCCAAGGGTCGCACCGTGCTGATGGTCGAGCACAACATGAAGGTCATCGAGGCGCTGTGCGACCGCGTGACCGTGCTGCAGGCCGGCCAGGTGCTGGCCGAAGGCAGTTACGACGAGGTGTCGCGCGACGCCCGCGTGATCGAAGCCTATGTGGGGGGCGCGCATGCCTGAGACCCTGGAAGCGGCGGCCCCCACCGCCATGCTGCGCGTGGACGGCCTGCGCGGCTGGTACGGCGAAACACTGGCGCTGCAGGGCATCGACCTGGAAGTGCATGAAGGCGAAGTGGTCTGCCTGCTCGGGCGCAACGGCGCCGGCAAGACCACCACGCTGCGCGCCATCATGGGTCTGCTCGGGCGGCGCGAAGGACAGATCCGCATCGGCTCGACCCCGTCCATCGGCCTGCAGCCCGAAGCCATTGCGCGGCTCGGGCTGGCCTACTGCCCCGAGGAGCGCGGCATCTTCGCCAGCCTCACGACGCAAGAGAACCTGATGCTGCCGCCGGTGCTGCGCCCGGGCGGCCTGAGCGTGGACGAGATCTACACGCTGTTCCCCAACCTGCTGCAGCGCCGCCACAGCCCCGGCACGCGGCTGTCGGGCGGCGAGCAGCAGATGCTGGCCATCGCGCGCATCCTGCGCACCGGCGCGCGGCTGCTGCTGCTCGACGAGCCGACCGAAGGCCTCGCGCCCGTGATCGTCGAGCGCATCGGCCAGACCATCGGCATGCTGCGCGAGCGCGGCTTCACCGTGCTGATGGTGGAGCAGAACTTCCGCTTCGCATCCACCCTGGCCGATCGCTTCTACGTGATCGAGGAAGGCCAGGTCGCGGCGCACTTCCGCCGCGACGAGCTGGACGCCCAGCGCAGCCGCATCGAGTCCCTGCTGGGGCTCTGAGCAAAGCAACCAACGCAGGACACACCACAAGATGGACGGGCTACTCGGAATTCCCCCGGCGGCACTGATCGGGCAGCTGATGGTCGGACTCATCAACGGCGCCTTCTACGCGCTGATGAGCCTGGGGCTGTCGATCATCTTCGGGCTGCTGCGCGTGGTGAACTTCGCGCACGGCGCGCAGTACATGCTGGGCGCCTTCGTCACCTGGGGGCTGCTGGAGTACCTGGGCATCGGCTACTGGGGCGCGATCGTCATCGCGCCGCTGGTGGTGGCGGCCTTCGGGCTGCTGTTCGAGCGCTGGATGCTGCGGCGCCTGTACACGCTGGACCATGTCTACGCGCTGCTGCTGACCTTCGGCGTCGCCTTGCTCATGGAGGGCGCGTTCCGCCTGCAGTTCGGCGTGAGCGGTCAGCCCTACCCCAACCCGCTGTCGGGCGGCCTGGACGTGGGCGTCACCTTCCTGCCGATGTACCGCGTGTGGGTCATCGTGGCCGCGCTGGCAGTGTGCATGGGCACCTGGTTCTTCATCGAGAAGACGAAGCTCGGCGCCTACCTGCGCGCCGCCAACGAGAACGCACCGCTGGTGCGCACCTTCGGCATCAACGTGCCGCGCATGCTGATGCTGACCTACGGTCTCGGCGTGGGCCTTGCCGGCCTCAGCGGCGTGATGGCCGCGCCCATCTACCAGGTGAGCCCGCTGATGGGTTCGAACCTGATCATCGTGGTGTTCGCGGTGGTGGTGATCGGCGGCATGGGCTCGATCCTCGGCTCGATCGTCACGGGCTTCGGCCTCGGCGCGATCGAAGGGCTCACCAAGATCTTCTATCCGGACGGTGCCGGCGTCGTCATCTTCGTCGTGATGATCCTGGTCCTCGCGGTCCGCCCCCACGGCCTGTTCGGCCGCGCCTACTGAAGAAAGCCGACATGGACGCTCTCCACCGCCGCACGAACATCGCATTGCTGGCAGCCGCCCTGGCGGCGCTCGCCATCGCGCCCTTCGCGGTCTATCCGATGTTCCTCATGAAGCTGATGTGCTTCGCGCTGCTCGCCGCCTCGGTCAACCTGCTGGTGGGCTATGTGGGCCTGCTGTCCTTCGGCCACGCCATGTTCTACGGCACCGCGGGCTACGTCACGGCGCACGCGGTCAAGGTCTGGGGCTGGGACGGCATGGCGGGCATCCTGGCGGGCGTGGCCACGGCGACGCTCGTCGGGCTGGTCACGGGCCTGCTGGCCATTCGCCGCCAGGGCATCTACTTCTCGATGATCACGCTGGCCTTCGCGCAGTTGGTGTACTTCATTGCGCTGCGCATGCCCTTCACCGGCGGGGAAGACGGCATCCAGGAGATCGCGCGCCCGATGGTGCTGGGCCTGTTCTCGCTGCAGAACACCCTGGTGCTCTACTACTTCGTCGCGGCGCTGATCGTGTTCGGCTTCTGGCTGATCTACCGCGTGGTGCATTCGCCCTTCGGCCAGATCCTTCGCGCCATCCGCGACAACGAGCCGCGCGCCCAGTCGCTGGGCTACCGCGTCAACCGCTACAAGCTGCTGGCCTTCGTGCTGTCGGCCGGGCTGGCGGGGCTGGCCGGTTCGCTCAAGGTGCTGGTGTTCCAGCTCGCCTCGCTGACCGACGTGCACTGGGCCACCTCGGGCGAGGCGCTGCTGATCTGCATCGTCGGCGGCATGCACACGCTGCTCGGGCCGGTCGTCGGCTCGATCGTCATCGTGTCGATGGAGAACTACCTCGCCTCGTTCGCCGAATGGGTGCTGATCATC
Source organism: Variovorax sp. Varisp36 (assembly GCF_047304235.1). Lineage (NCBI taxonomy): Bacteria > Pseudomonadati > Pseudomonadota > Betaproteobacteria > Burkholderiales > Comamonadaceae > Variovorax > Variovorax sp. Varisp36. Next base: position 102,805 of record NZ_JBGLYU010000005.1, on the reverse strand, counting down.
CAGGGCGTCGTCTTCGTGCTGGTCGTCATGCTGTTCCGCAAGGGCATCGTCGGCCAGTTCCATTCGCATCTCGCCGCGCGCCGGCAGCGCCGCGCCGCGGCTTCCTGAGGAGCATGCCCATGGCAGCCCACGACCTTCCCTCCACCTGGCCGGCCACGCCCGGCCTGCTGTCCGGCCGGCTGGCGCTGGTGACCGGCGCCGCCAGCGGCATCGGCCGCGCCATCGCAACGGCCTATGCCCAGGCGGGCGCGCGCGTCGTCGTGACCGACCTGAGCAGCGATCGCTGCGCCGAAACGCTGGCGGCCGTGCGCGCCGCCGGCGTCGAGGGCTGGGCCTACGCGCTCGATGTGTCCGATGCCCAGGCCTGCGTCGCGCTGGCCGAGGCGGTGCATGACACCGCGGGCGACATCGACACGCTGGTCAACAACGCCGGCGTGATCATCCGCGAAGGCATCGACAGCCCGCGTGCGCAGGAGAACCTGCACCGCACGATGGACGTGAACCTGTTCGGCGTATTCAACACCGTGCATGCGTGGCTGCCGGCCTTGCGGCGCACGCGGGGCTGCATCCTCAACGTGGCCTCGGGGGCCGCGTTCATCGCCCAGGGCGGCGCGCTGGGCTACTCGGCCTCCAAGGCCGCGGTGAAGATGTTCACGCAGACGCTGGCGCTCGACCTTGCGCCGGACGGCATCCGCGTCAACGCGCTCGCGCCCGGCGTGATCGAAACGCCCATGACCGAAGCCACGCGCGCCGATCCGGCGCGGCTGGGCCGATTCATGCAGCGCATTCCGGCCGGCCGGCTGGGCCAGCCGCACGAGCTCGCGGGGCCCGCGGTGTTCCTGGCCTCCGGGCTGGCGAGTTTCGTCAACGGCGTCACCTTGCCGGTGGACGGCGGCACGCTGGCCGTGTAAGGCCCCGGGACCCGCAACAGCGGGTCCACGCCTTGGCATCAGGCCGCTAGTGCTTGCTGCGCGCGTTCGAACACGAAGTCGCGATAACCGCCCTGCGCCGCCGCGGCGCAATGCTCCCGGTACTTCAGGAAGCCGCCCGTGAAGAGCGTGAGCCCTTGCGGCTTGTCCTTCACGTTCGCGCCGACGTACCAGGTCTTGGCCTTGGTCAGCAGTGTGCGCTGCGAGAGCGCGTAGACAAGGTCCATCCAGGCTTGCTCGGCCTGCGCGGTCGGCTCGATGGTCGACAGGCCGTTCTCTTCCATGTGCGTCATGGCCGCCGCGATCCAGTCGACGTCGTGCTCGCTGATGCGGATGATGTTGGCGAGCGCGGCCGGGCCGTTCGGTCCGGTGGTCATGAACAGGTTCGGAAAGCCTTCCATCATCAGGCCCAGGTGGGAACGCGCGCCGTCCTTCCACTTCTCGTTCATCGTGCGCCCGTCGCGCCCGACGATGTCGAAGGCCAGCAGCGCGCCCGTGAGGCCGTCGTAGCCGGTGGCGAAGATGAGCATGTCGAGCTCGACCTCGCCGGCCTGCGTCTTCACGCCACGCTCGGTGATCTCCACGATCGGGTCGGCGATGCAATCCTTCAGGTGGACGTTGGGCCGGTTGAAGGTCTCGTAGTAGCTGCTGTCCAGGCAGGGGCGGCGCGCGAAGATGGGGTAGCCGCGCGGCTTCAGCTTCTCGGCCGTTACCGGGTCCTTCACGGTCTCGCCGATCTTGCCGCGCACGAATTCGGCCACGTGCTCGTTGGCTTCCGGGTTGGCCAGCAGGTCCGAGAAGGTGCCGAGCATCGCAAGCCCGCCGTTCTTCCAGGCGTCTTCGAGCAGCTGCTGGCGCTGCCTGGGCGTCACGCTGAAGAAGGCCCGCGTGGACTGCGGGCGCACGCCGCCCACCGCGCTGTTGCGGGCCGATTCGCGAATGCTGGCGTAGTTGCGCTTGACCTCGGCCACATAGTCGGGCTCGAGTACTTCGTTGCGCATCGGCATGGTGAAGCTGGGCGTGCGCTGGAACACGAAAAGCTCGCCGGCTTCCTTGCCCACTTCCTGCACGATCTGGATGCCCGTCGATCCGGTGCCGATGACGCCCACGCGCTTGCCCGCGAAACCGACGGGTTGGTGCGGCCACTTGGCGGCGCGCAGCAGCTGGCCCTTGAAGCGGTCGATGCCGGGAATCTCGGGGTCCTTGGGAATCGACAAGGGGCCGGTCGCCATGATGCAGTACGTGGCCTCGTAGGTGTCGCCGCGATCGGTCGTCACGGTCCACAGCTTGCGCGCCTCGTCCCACACCGCGCGGGTCACGCGCGTCTTGAACTGGATGTGCCGGCGCAGGTCGAGCCTGTCGGCCACGAAGTTGATGTACTTCAGCAATTCAGGCTGGGCCGCGAACTGCTCCGACCACGTCCACTCCTGCTCGATCTCGGGAGAGAACGAAAAGCTGTAGTCGATGCTCGGCAGGTCGACGCGCGCACCGGGGTAGCGGTTCCAGTACCAGACACCGCCGACGTCGCCGCCCGCTTCGAAGCCCTGCACCCTGAAGCCCATTTCGCGGAAGCGGTACGTGGCGTACATGCCGCCGAAGCCGGCGCCGACCACGACCACGTCGACGCGCCTGGCGCCGGTCTGCGGGTTCAATGGATGGTGGGATGGATGCAGGTTGATGGGTTCGGCGGTCATGTGTGTCTCCTTGTTGATTCCAGCCACGGCGGGCAGGTTTGCGTGCAAGGGAAATGATGCCCACCGTGGGGAAGCCCATCAAGAAAATCACACTGGCGCTGAACAACATTACATCCGTGATTTCCGCGCCCTATGCGGTCCCGTCTTTGTCCAGCTGCTGCACGAGCCTTCGCATGAGTGCGGTGTAGCGCGCACGATGCGGGCGCATGCGCTCGATGGTCCCGCCCATGCCCAGCACCGCGATGCGCCCCTGCACCAGGCAAGGCAGCACCACGCCGACGGTGGCGCCGCCGAGCAGCGGCATGTTCTCCATGTAGATCGACTTGCGCTCGCGCGCATCGGCCACCTGCGCCGCAACGACTTCCAGCGGCACGCGGTCTTCCTTGCGCGGCGTGGCGATGTTGGCGCGGCGCACGAGCTTCTCGATCTCGGCATCGGAGCGGTCGGTCAGCAGCAGCCACCCCATCGCCGACAGTGTGAGCGGCCGCATGCTTCCCTCGTCGGTGTGAAAGCGCAGCTGGTGCGTCGACTGGATCACGCGGATGTACTGCAGGTAGATGTCGTTGAGCATGCAGATCGACACCGTCTCGCCCGTGGCGCTGTGCAGGTCGCGCATCACCTCGACGACGCGGCCTTGCCCGAACAGCGCCTGCGTGACCCAGTCGCCCAGCGAGGCCACGCGCGGCGTGGGGAAGTACACGCGATCGGCGCGGTTGTAGTTGAGGTAGCCCAGTGCGATGAGGTTCTTCAGCAGCACCGTGGTGCTGGACTGCGGATACCCCAGCGCGTCGCTGATCTGCTTAAGGGCCAGGGGCGTGCGCACCTGTGCGAAATGCTCCAGCACCTGAAGCACCCGCGTGGCCGATTTGACTGTGCCGATGGGCATCGATGTCCTTCAGAAATCACGCATGCGATGGTAGTTGTCGTACATGCGTGTCCTCCACCGGGTGAACCATAGGCTAGAACGCCACGCGCACCCCGACGTGGGTGGCGTGGCTGTTGCCGCCGCGGTCCAGCCCGGCCTGGGAGGTGGCGCCCGTCACCGCATACGCCGCGCCGTTGCGGTTGCGGATGCGGCCGTAGTCGGCGTACAGGCTGGTGCGCTTCGACAGCGCGTAGATGTAGGCGATGCCGAACTGCGTGGCGTCGCGGTTCAACGGCCCCTTGTCATCCACGCGCACCACCTGTGCGAGCACGGTGCTCACGCCAAAGGGCACGGCGATGCCGATCGACGCGCTGCGGTCGTCCTGCCCGCTGTAGTAGCCCACCAGCGGAAAGCCCGCGAACATGAGGTTGTTGTCCGCGGCGGCATGCGTGGCCGGCGTGACCGCAGCGCCCGGATTGCGGAAGGTCGCGTATGAGCCGAACAGCTTGGCCGCACCGAAGTCGTAGGCCGCGGCGGAATGGAACCAATGCAGGGTGCTCGCGTCCGCCAGTTGCCTGTAGGTGGAATAGCCGATGGCGGCGCTCAGCCCGCCCTTGAGGTAGAACACCGACGCGGCCGTGCTCGCGCCGGACCTGGAGCTGGTCGCCGTTCCGCTGGTCACGGTGGTCTCCCCCGGCGAGTAGGACAGCTTGGCGATGAATCCGCCGAAATTCGGCGACTGGTACCAGATGGTGTTGTTGACCCGCCCCGGCGCCGGCTGGATGCCCTGCAGGTTGCCGCCGCCGCCCAGGCCGAAGGCGTCGCCCACCGCCTGCACCTCGGAGCCGATGGCCACCACGGTGCGCCCGAGCCGGATCTCGCCCATCGAGCCCGACAGGCCGACGATCGCTCCGCGGCCGAACGACTTGGCGCCCGCGCCCTGGTTCTGGCCCATCGTTCCCGCATCGGAGTTGAGGCCCATCTCCAGCAGGAAGTTGGAGCGCAGTCCGTCACCCAGGTCTTCGCTGCCCTTGAACCCGAGGCGCGAGCCGTTCATGTGGCCGCTGTCCATCCGTCTCACCCGTCCGCCGGCATTGCTGGCCGATGCCAGGCTCGTGTCGACCAGGCCATACATCGTGAGGCTGGACGGCGAGGCCGCCATGCCGCCCGCCGGCTGCACGATCTGGCGCAACTCTTCTTTCTGTGCCTGCTGGGCCAGCGCTGGCGATGTGCCACAAAGGCCGGTGGCAAAAAGCGTCACGGCGAGCGGCATGCGACGCGGGGTGTTCAAGAAACTCGACAAGATTTGTCTCCTCGTATGGGATTTCTGGTTGCAGGCCCGCCTTGCAAAGGGCCTGGCCGCCGTCAACGCGTGGTTGTCGGCCGGCATGCAGAAAGCCGCCCTGCGGCAATGCCGGGGGCGGAAGTCGAAGAGAACGGAGGTTTCGTCAGGTAGTTGCCGGGGGCAGCGACGCCAGGAGCGCGTACCAGGGGTCGTCGGGCGCGCGCCCGCCGATCGGCTGGCGCACGCCGAAGCGCTCGGCCTCGGTGCCGGCGGGCGCTGCCGACTCGCGGATCCAGTCGTAGGCCACGGTGCGCGCGGCCACCCGCCATTCGCCCGCGCCGCGCCGCTCGAAGCGGTCGATGTAGCGGCCGCACAGGAAGGTCTCGCGCAGCTTGCCCTGCGCGTCGGTGTCGGTCTGGAAGGCCTGGAAGTAGCTCTCCACCGCGGCCTCGGCGCCACGCAGTTCGATCGCGATGTTGCCGATCGAGTGGATCACGCGGCCGCCCTCCTTGAGCTTTGCCAGCGCCCAATCGATGAAGCCGCTGGCGCTGCCGCTGTAGGGGCCGTGGCGATCGGTGGCGTCGGTCCAGTACGACGAGCGCAGCGCGGCCTCGTCGCAGCGGTCGATGCCGCGGCAATAGCGATAGAGGCATGCGCGGATCGCCTCGCGCGCGCTCAGCGCCTCGAGCCGGGCCTCCAGTGCGATCAGGCGTCCTTCAGTCTGCATGCGAATGCTCCTTCGTTTCCGTGCCGCGCAGCACGATCACCGCGTCGAGGCAGGCGGCACCGTCGGTGCGCACCACCAGGGGATTGATGTCGACGCTTTCGAGCTCGTCGGCATGGGCGATGCCGAAGTCGGACAGGCGGCACAGGGCGTCGGCCAGCGCCGCCTCGTCGTAGCGCGGGCCGCCGCGCCAGCCGCGCAGCAGCTGCGTGGAGCGCACGCGCTCGATCAGCGCGGCGGCACGCCCGGGCGTCAACGGCGCGGAGGCGAAGGCCACGTCCTTGAAGAGCTCGACGGCCGTGCCGCCCGAGCCGTACATCACCATCGGCCCGAAGGTCGGGTCGCGGTGGATGCCGAGGATCACCTCGACACCGCCCTGCAGCATCGGCGCGACCAGCACGCCTTCGAGCCGCGCGTCGGGCCGCGCCTTGCGGGCGCGCGCCATCAGCTCGTCGTACGCGGCCTCGACCGCCGCCGCGTCCTGCAGGCGCAGCATGACGCCGCCGACCTCGGTCTTGTGGGGAATGTCGGGCGAGACGATCTTCGCAACCACCGGAAAGCCCAGCGTCCGCGCGGCAGCCGCCGCATCGGCGGCGCTGCGGCACAGGCGCTCGGGCAATACCGGCAGGCCCGCATGCGCCAGCGCGCGCTTGGCACCGTCCTCGGTCGACACGTCGCCGCGCAGCGGCTCAGCAGCCGCACACCGCACGGGCTTGTAAAGCGTTTCGCGGCGTGCACGGATATGCGCGAGCGCGGCCAGCGCACGCACCGCGCGCGACGGGTCCTCGAACACCGGAATGCCGTGCTGTTCGAGCGCGCGGTTGACTTCGGGCTTCGACAGCATCACCAGCACCATGAGCCGGTCCGGATGCCGCTGGCGCTGCGCGATCAGTTCCGCCTGCGTCGAGGCGAAGCGCTCCGGCGAAAGGCCCACGTGAGCGAGGTAGGCGAACACCGCGCCGTAGTCCGCGTGGTCCAGCATGACGCCCACCGTGCGCGACACGCCGCTGGGCACCGAGGTGACCTGCGCCGTCATGTCCAGCGGATTGCTCGCCACCGCGAACGGCAGCAGGTCGAGCGCGGCACGGCGTGCGGCCTCGGGCAGCGGCGGCAGCGCCATGCCGCGCCCACCGGCATCGTCGGCCATCAGCACGCCGATGCCGCCGGAGCCGGTGACGATGCCCATGCCGGCGTTGTGCGGCAGGGCCCGCGCGACCGAGAACGCGTAGGCGATGTCGAGCATCTCCTCGATCGATTCGGGCCGCCATGCGCCGCACTCTGCGAAGACGGTGTCGTAGACCGTGTCGTTGCCGGCCAGCGAACCGGTGTGCGTGGAAGCCGCGGCGGCGCCGACCTCGGTGCGGCCCACTTTCATGATGAGCACGGGCTTGCCCGCAGCCGCGGCCTTCAGCAGCGCGCGCCGAAGGCGCTCGCCGTCGCGGCACGACTCCAGCGCGGCGCAGATGACGCGCGTGTCGGCGTCGTCCACGAGGTAGTCGATGCACTCGGCCACATCGACGTCGCCTTCGTTGCCGGTCGCGATGATCTTGCTGAAACCCAGGCCGCGCAGCGAGGCCATGCCGTAGGCCGCGGAGCCGAAGGCGCCGCTTTGCGTGGCCAGCGCGATGGGCCCGGGCACGGGCTTCAGGCCGTTCAGCGCGGTCGAGAAAGTCGAGAAGAAGCGCGTCGGCACGTTGAGCAGGCCGAGCGAGTTCGGCCCCACCATGCGCACGCCGGCATCGCGGCACATCTGCACCAGGCGGTCCTGCAGCGCACGGCCCGCGGCGTCGATTTCGGCAAAGCCGGCGGTCAGCACCTGGATCGCCTTCACGCCCTTGCCGATGCTGTCGCGCACGGCCGCCTCCACGCCGGCCACCGGCACGGCAATGACGGCCTGGTCGACCGGGTGCGGAATGTCGAGCACGCTGGCGAAGGCGGGCAGGCCCTGGATGGTGTCGCCGCTCTTGTTGACCGGGTAGAGCGGCGCCTCGAAGCCGCCTTCGAGCATGAAGCGCAGCGGTCGTCCGCCGATGCGTTCGGGGTCGGACGAAGCGCCGATCAGCGCCACGGAAGAGGGATTGAAAAGCGAATCGAGCGAATGCACCACAAGCTCCTCAATGCAGCACGGCATCGGCGGCGAGCCGGTCGAGCTGGCTGAAACGATCACCCCACCGCTGGCTGCAGGCCAGCGCATGCATGGCGAGCCGCGCCGCCGGCAGCTCGCGCGACATGCCGATGCCGCCGTGCAACTGGATGGCAGTCTCCGCGACCTGGCGGCCTGTGAAGGCGAGGTACAGCTTCACCAGCGCCAGTTCCCGCCGCACCTCGCGCCCCGGCAACGCCGAGCCCATGCCGTCGAGCACCAGCACCTGCTGGCGCACCATGCCGCGCACATTCTCGTAGGCCACGTACATCTCGACCACCTTGTGGCGCAGGGCCTGGAAGGTGGCGAGCGCCACGCCGAACTGCTCGCGCGTGCCGAGGTACTCGATGGTCTGCTCGATCATCGCGCCGATGGCGCCGACCATCTGCGCGCACGACAGCAGCGCGCCGACCGCGTTGGCGTGGTCCACCAGCGGGCGAACCGCGGCGCCGCTCAGCAGCACGGCGGCCTCGGGCAGCGCGAGGCCCTCGACGTCGATGTCGGTGGTGTGGCGTGCATCGATGCCCGTGTAGCTGCGTGCGGCGCCTGCCAGCACAGCGCGCGGCAGCAGCACCAGCGCGTCCTTGCCGTCCAGCGCGACGAACGCCAGCAGGTGCGTCACGGGTTCGGTGAGGTCCGCGCCGCGCAGGCTGCCGTGCAGCACCACGCGTGCGCCTTGCAGGCGCGCGGCAGGGGCCGCGTCGTCGAGCGCCAGCACCGGGCAGACCGAGGCCTCGCCGCTCGCGATGTCGCCCAGCAGCGTTTCGGCGGCGGGGTTGCCGCCGATGCGCGACAGCAGCGTGGGCACCACGGCGCAGCGCTCGACCAGTGGCGCGGCCAGCGCGTGGCGTCCGGCCGCCTCGGCGATGGCGGCGATGTCGCCCAGCGAGGCGCCGGCACCGCCGCTGGCTTCGGCCACCAGCACGGCCTGCCAGCCCAGGCCCAGGAACTGGCGCCAGGTTGCGCTCGATGCATGGGCATCGGCATCGGCGGTCGTGGTGGCAGCGGCGGCAACGCGCAGCGTCGTGTCGTAGAGGTCGCCGGGGAACATCGGCTCTGCGTGGAATGGCATGGATTCAGGCTCCGAAAAGGTCGCGCGCGATGACGTTCTTCTGAACTTCGCTGGTGCCGCCGGCGATGGTGCGCGAGCGATAGAAAAGATAGGTGTGCACGAGCTCGCGCTGCAGGTCGGCATCCTGCTGCGCGTCGACGCCGGTGGCAGCCACCAATCGCGCCGCGTGCGCCGGGCCCGCGATGTCGAACGCGATGCCGATGATCTGCTGCGACAGCTCCGAACAGTAGAGCTTCAGCGCCGACGACTTGGAGGCCGCGAGCGTGCCCTGCATCTCCTCCTGGATGGCGCTCAGCAGCATCTCGCGTGCGCCCTTCACGCCGGCCTGCGCGAGATAGAGGCGCTCCAGCAGCACGTGGAAGCTGGGCGAGGCGGCGCTGGCGGCATTGGCGTCGCGCCGCGCCGTCAGCAGCTCTTCGACCTGCTCGGCAAGCCGCGCCAGCCGCGGCACGGTCGCGGGCGACAGGCGTTCGCGGTCGAGCAGGAACTTGGCGCACTTCCAGCCCTCGCCTTCGGCGCCGACCAGGTTCTCGCACGGCACGCGCACGTCGTTGAGGAACACCTCGTTGACGTGGTGCCAGTGGTCGATGGTGGGAATCGGGCGCACCTCGATGCCCGGCGTGTTCATCGGCACCAGCAGCAGCGAGATGCCGGCCTGCTTGCGCCCCTCGTTCGAGGTGCGCACCAGCGTGTACATCATGTCGGCCTCCTGCGCGTGCGAGGTCCAGATCTTCTGGCCGTTGAGCACGTAGTGGTCGCCGTCGCGGCGCGCGGAGGTCTTGAGCGAGGCCAGGTCGGAGCCGGCGCCGGGCTCCGAGTAGCCCTGGCACCACCACTCGCTGCCGTCGAGGATGCGCGGCAGGAAGCGCGCCTTCTGCGCCTCGGTGCCGAAGTGCAGGATCACCGGGCCGATGTGGCCCAGGCCGTGGTGGTACTGCGGCGGGCAATCGGCCTGCGCGGTGATCTCCTCGAACAGGTAGCGCTGCTGCAGGTCCCAGCCGGTGCCGCCGTGGGCCACGGGCCAGTTGGGCGCGGCCCAGCCGCGGGCGAACAGCTTCTCTTGCCAGACGCGGTATTCGTTGCGCGTGATCTTCTGGTTGCTGCGCACGAAGCGCTTGAGTTCTTCCGGGCACTGCTCGGCGGCGAACTGGCGCAGCTCCTCGCGGAACGCGGCGTAGGGATCGGTCTGTGTTGGCGTTGTCATGTGTCGGTGTGCTTTTTTTCGAAGGCGGTCATCTCGGGTCTTGTTCAGTCGAGCTGGATGCGGCGCTCGCGGATCACCGGCGCCCAGCGGTCGTGCTCGGCGCGCAGGTAGGCCGCGAACTCCGGTTGCGTCATGAGGCGCGGCTCCACGCCGGCGCGCTCGAGGGCCGCGCGCACTTCGGGTGTCTCGAGCACCGCGCGCAGGTCGGCATAGATGCGTTGCTGCAGTTCGGCGGGCGTCTTGCTCGGCAGGAAGAAACCGAACCAGCCGCCCGCGGCGAAGCCCGCAAGCTGCGGCACGCCCGAGCGCGCGATGGGCACCACCTCGGGCATCCGCGCCACCGGCGCGTCGCTGGCAACGCCGAGCGCCTTGAGCCGGCCTGCGCGCACGTAGGACATCGAGGCGGCCGAATCGAACATGGCCTGCACCTGGCCGCCCAGCAGGTCGTTCAGCGCAGGACCGTTGCCGCGGTAAGGCGCGTGCACGATGTCGATGCCCGTCAGCGAGGCCAGCAGCTCGGCGGCGATGTGCGGGCTCGATCCGTTGCCGGAGGACGCAAACACAACCCCCTTGGGATGCGCCTTGGCATAGGCGATCAGCTCGGGCACCGTGTTCACCGGCAGCCTGGCCGACACGAACAGCACGCTCGGCGCGTCGGCCACGACGGTGACCGGCACCAGCGCGGCGGGATCGTAGGGCAGGTTCTTCATCAGCAGCGGATTGCCGATGTAGCCGAAGGCGGTGAGCAGCAGCGTGTAGCCGTCGCCCGGCGCACGCGCGGCCGCGGCGGTGCCGATGGAGGTGCCTCCCCCGTTGCGGTTGTCGATCACCACCGGCTGGCCCCAGCGCGCCGACAGCGCAGGGGCGACGATGCGTGCGAGGTTGTCGGTGAGCCCGCCGGCCGCGTACGGAACGATCAGTTGCACCGGCTTGTCGGGAAACGCCAGGGCCATGGCCGGCACCGCGGCAAGCGCGCCGCAGCACATCGCGAGAAGGAATCGTTGAAGGACTTGCATCGCTGGATCTCGAAGGAAGTTTACTTAACGGCCGGTAAGTTACGAATCGGGTTTACCCTTCCAGGCGATGCAGCGCGCGTGGGCGCCGCAGCGTCGCCAAGGTTCAACGCTTTGGTGTCGCGCGCAGGCCGCCGAAGGCCATGTCGAGGTACTGCTCGATCACCTCGCGGGTGCTCAGGCGGCCCTTGGGCGAATGCCAGCGGCAGATGTGGTTGAGCATCGACAGCAGCATGCGTCCCGCGATGGCGGGGTCGACCTTGCGCACCTCCCCCTTGGCGATGGCCTCGGCGATGCAGTCGCGCAAGAGATGCTCGTATTCGTCGCGCAGGTAGACGGCCCCTGCGCGCGGATCGCCCTCACTGCCGGACCAGAACGCGTTGGAGCCCGCGATCCAGGAATTGCGGCTGCGGTCCAGGAAGTCGGCGGACGACTCCATGAACAGGCGCACCTTGTCCAGCGGACTCTTGCCGCGGGACATCGCCTCGCGCACCGAGTCCACCAGCGCCTGCATCGACTCCAGCACGATGCGCTCGTACAGCGCTTCCTTGTTGGGGAAGTGATAGTAGAGCGCAGCCTTGGTGATCTTGGCTTCGTCGGCGATGTCGCGCAGCGACGTGCCTTCGTAGCCCTTCTTGGCGAAGAGCCGGCAGGCGATTTCGGTCAGCTGCTCCTGGCGCACGTCGGACTTGCGCCTGGAGCCCCGTTCCGGATCTGCCGCCTCGGCGACGTTGGACTGGGTTGCCATGGGCGAAGGTCCTCTTGAAATTCTTGGCGTGGGAGCTTGCGGGGGCAGCGGCTGAACAGCCATGCAATCGGTCCGCAATCGATCAAAAAATAATAGCACGCACCATGTCGGCGCAAGGTCCCGGTGCCGCGCGCCATCAGCGTCCGGTGTAGACGGGCGCGCGCTTCTCGAGGAAGGCGCGCTGCGCTTCCTTCGCGTCTTCCGTCTTCGACAGCGCCACCGTGTTGCCCTGCTCGTAGCGGTAGGCATCGCGCGACGGCATCACCTGCGTCATGCGGGCCGCTTCCTTGGCCAGGCGCAGCGCGATCGGGCTCTTGGAGGCGATCTCGGCGGCGATCTCCATCGCGTAGGGCATGAGTTCGTCGGCCGGCAGGCAGGCTTCCACGAGGCCGAGGCGGTACAGCTCCTGGCCGGTGACCTTCATGCCCGTGTAGAACATGCGCCGCGCGCGCGAGCGGCCGAACACCTCCTGCAGGAAGGTCACGCCGCCGGCCAGGCCGACGTTGATCTCGGGCATCGAGACGAAGGCGTCCTCCGACGCCACCCAGATGTCGGAGGCCATCACGAGGCCGAAGCCCGCGCCCATGGCCGGGCCGTTGATGGCCGCGATGACGGGCTTGGCGCACTCCACCACCGCGTAGTACGACTCGCGCACCAGGCGGTTGTGGCGGCCATAGGCGCCGGGCGTGGCGCCGAGGTTGGGCCGCTCGCGGATGTCCGCGCCGGCCGAGAAAGTCTTGCCGCTGCCGGTAAGCACGATGACCGAGACGTCGTCGCGATCGGAAAGCTCGTCGAACACCTGCGTCAGCTCGCTGCGCAGCTCGGCGTTCTGGGCGTTGACGGGAGGGCGATTGAGCGTGAGCACCGCGATCCGGTCCTTGACCTCGAGCAGCAACGTATTGAAAGTCATCATGTCTCCTTGGGTGTCCTTGAAAATATTACCTGTCGCACGGTAAGTTATTTTGGGGCAGACCGCGCTCTTTTGGCAACTGCCGCGGCCCCAAGACAGGTCGCGGTCGGGACAGCCGCGCCGAAGCCATCTATGCCAGAGGGGCCGATGCGGGGCCGCATGTGCGCCGCGGAATTCAGGTGCTCATAATGCCGGCGACCACGCCAGAGGTCACCCTCGAACCCGAGGCTCCGCGCCCTCCAGCCGGGCCGGCCGCTCTCCTCTCCTGGCATTTAGGGGACGACATCATGAGCGCACTGCACATGTTTCTACCGGCGTGCGAGCCAGCGCGCAGCGAGATGCTCGCGCAGCTGGTGAAGACGCACCACGTACCCCGCCACCTTGTCAAAGGCATCGTGCCCAGGAGCCACGGCACGCGCGTGGAGACCACTTCGGTCGATACGCCGCAAGGCCAGCAACAGGCGCAGCAAGCGCCGCCGCAGGAATCCGGGGCACCGGCCGCACAGGAGTAATTGCCGCGCAAACCCCCGGCCGTCGGGGATGGGGGAATCTCCTACAGCGCGATGGTGCTGCAACCGATCCGCGCGTCTCCCACGCAGAGCGACACCTCCTCCCTGGGCTCTGCAAGCAAACGCCGGCGCTTTCCCAGAAGTGCCGTCAAGGAGATATTCATGGCAGCCACTTCCATTGCCACCGTGATCTCGTCGGATCGCGTCGAGGGGACGAGTGTCTACAACACATCGGGCGACAAGCTCGGCTCGATCGACGACCTCATGATCGACAAACTCACGGGCCAGGTCCGCTATGCGGTGCTGGAGTTCGGCGGTTTCCTCGGCATCGGCACCGACCGCTATCCCATTCCCTGGAGCATGCTCAAGTACGACACCTCGCAGGACGGCTACGTGGTGCCCCTGGACAAGGCCATGCTCGACAAGGCGCCGCGCTACACCGACGACCAGGTACCGGACTACGACGACCGGTACAGCGCCACCATCAACAAGTACTACGGCTTCTGACGCGGCGATCGCGGGCCCGCCAGGCGGATCCGCGCGCCGGACGTGATCGGCAGCTTCAGGAACTCCTTCAGCTGCCGCAGCACGATGTCGTTGCGCCTGGCCGACTGAGAGGCCACGCAATCGCGCGGCACCACCACCGAGAGGTCGCGCATTCCTGCCTCGCTCGCCGTCACGAGAACGCACTGGTCGCTCGCCACGCCCGTAAGGATGAGGCGGTCGGCGTCCAGGTGCTGCAGCAGCAGTTCGAGCGGCGTGCCGAAGAACGCGGACTGCTTGGGCTTGAGCAGGAAGTAGTCGTCGGCGTCGGGATTCAACGCATTCGCGATCGCTGCACCGGCGCCGCCCTGCGCCAGCGCCTGGTCCACCAGTGCGCGGAAATCGGAGCGCCAGCGGCCCCGGTTGTCGTTCGCGTAGATCACCGGCACGCCGGCCTTGCGGCACCGCGCCTTCAGCGCCGCGATGGGCCGCGCGATCCGCGCAGCGCGCACGAGCAGCTTTTCCGCATCGGGGAAATCCCAGCAACTGATCATGTCGATGATCAGCAGCGCGGTGTGGCCCGCGGCGCTTTCGTCGGCGAGCACGCCTGGAGATGCGGCAGATCGGGAAGGCATGCGGCCATTTTTTCATTTGCAGCACCCGTGTGCGCAGCGGCAGCGCCATTCGCGGCTTCGTCCGACATCGCATGGCGGCGCAGCGCGGCGGGCCCGCGCTTTCGCACGGAAGAACGTCGGCCTTTTCCACCTGCCCTCGACCACGAGCCCGGAGTCTTCCGATGAAAAGTACCGTCAGCGATCTCGTTGTCCAGCGTAGTGCCACGACCGCGAGAGGAGAAGCGGCCGTGCCCACGCGCCTTTCGGTCGCACGCACGCGCGAGGCGCTGCTCGAGCTGAAGAAGGCGACCGACCGATGCCGCGAATGCCCCCTCGGTGCGCGCGCCACGCAGGCCGTGTGCGGCGAGGGCCGGGTTCGCTCGGCCATCATGGTGGTCGGCGAGCAGCCCGGCGACAAGGAGGACGTGCAGGGCCGGCCTTTCGTCGGACCGGCTGGCAAGCTCCTCGACCGGGCGTTGGACGAACTGGGCTGGACGCGCGAAGAACTCTATGTGACCAATGCGGTCAAGCATTTCAAGTACGAGCTGCGCGGCAAGCGGCGCATGCACAAGACGCCGGCCCAGCGCGAGGCCGAAGCCTGCCATCACTGGCTGCAGGACGAGATCGATCTCGTGCGCCCCCCTGCCCTCGTCGCCCTGGGCGCCACGGCAGCGCGCGTACTTCTCGGACGGCAGGTGGCGGTGACGAAGGAGCGCGGCCGCTGGCACGGCGACCCGTCGGGGCGGCCCGTGCTGGTCACCCTGCATCCCTCCGCATTGCTGCGTGGCGACCCCCGGCAGCGCGACGAGGCCTGGCAGGCGTGGCTGAAGGATCTGGGGATTGCGCTGCCGCGCAAGGCGAAGGACTGACACGAGCGATGGGCCGTTTCTCACACGCGCGGCCCGTGAATCCTGCAGATTGAAGACTGCCCAGTTTCGACCCCGAAGGACTTCCATGACTGCCAGCATTCCCGGCTCACCGGGCACACCCGACTCGAGCGATGTCGTCGATCGGCTTCTCACGTTCGCATACCGCGGATGGATCGTTTCCTGCGGCACCCAGCGCATCGATCGCGGCCTCTACAGGCCGGTCGTGTTCTGCCGTCCGGACGATCCGGGAGAAAAGGACACCAGGCTTCCCGCCGACACGGACAACGCCGCCTATGCAAGCGAGGCCGAGGCGCTGCGCCATGGAGAGCAACAGGCCATGCGGTGGGTCCACGACCGCACCGGGGGACAGGGCGAGTTCTGAACGATTCGCCCGGCAACCTCGGCGGCCATTGGCGGCGACTGCCTACATCCGCATGGGGGTGTGGCGTCGTGCGCTCGCGCGAGACGATCCCTACGATGGCCTCGTCCAAGTGTTGCAGGAGGCTCGCATGCAAATACGGCGACATCGAATCCTCATCCACCACCACCGCCCGTTCCACCTCCATGTTCTCGGCACGTTGGCGATATTGGCAGTGCTGCTGACCTCGTCGATGGCAACGCATTCGCAACGCCACGGAATCCTGGTCGCCGCCGATGCGCCGGCCATCGAGGCGCAGGCCGCCGCCGGGCAGCTCGATCCGGCCGACAGCGCCCTGCTGCGCGACATTGCCGAGGCCAATCTGGCGGAGATCGAATCGGGCCAGCTCGGCCTCGAGAGAGCGCAGAGCGACCAGATCCGGCAGTTCGCGCGAACCATGGTCGACAACCACACGCAGGCCATGAAGGAAACTGAACTGTTCGCAAGGGAAAAGAACATCCGGCTGCCTTCGGGTCCGGGCGCACGATACGCCGTCGCCCTCGCCGAACTCAAGGCGCTCAAGGGCGCAGCCTTCGACCGGCAGTACATGTCGCAGTCCGGCTTCGGCCAGCACAAGGCGACCGTCGAGCTGCTGCAGAAGACCCAGTCGACGGCAAAGGACCCGGAGCTGAAGGCCCTGGCCGTGAAGCTGCTCCCGATCGTCCAGAAGCAGCTGCAGTACGCCACCTGAGACGTGGCGGCCTACTGCGCACGCTCGCGCGCAGCCGCCCAGCGCGGATCGGGGTCGCGCCCTTCGTACTCGCGGTCGATTTCGTCGATCAGCTTTTCGGCGTTCTTCGGATCGACCGCCGCGAGGATGGCGTCGATCTTCGCCTCCACCCGGTCGTTGCCCTCCTTCGATTGAGGAGAGCCGACGTACAGGAGAAAGGCCAATCCGCCGATCTGCCATAGCAGCTGCAAGAACTCTGACTGCCAGTTCTCCAGCGTGTCGCGGCCCATCTGCATCGCATAGCCTGCGAACTCGACGGGGTGGCCGAACTGCTTCTGTTCGTCCACGTAGGCAAACCAGCCGAACACCCAATGCCCGAGCAGCGAGACCAGGAAGAAGCCCAGAGTGACCCAGCCATATCCGTAGAGTTTCCAGATGGATTTCTTCACGCTTCTTCCTTCCGGTTGTTGTGTGCCGGGATTTATCGGACCGTGGGAAGACGGGCCGTGAAGGCTGCCATCTGAAGCGCGTGATCGGTCCGTCCTACGCCTCGGGCACACCGGCTCCCAGGCGCTGCGCGAGCCGGGCGGCATCGTGCGGGGCATGCACCTTGATGTCGTTGTCGAAATAGCAGAACACGTCGCGCATGCCGCGCCGCGCCGGACGCGGCGAGGCCAGCCTCGCTCCTGCCAGCTGCCGGCCATGGCGCCATGCATCGATGCGCGCGGCCCACTTCGCGAGTGCTTCGTCGCCGTAGCCGCTCGCATAGAGTTCCTTGTCGCCGTGCAGCCGCAGGTAGACGAAATCGGCGGTGATGTCCTCGATCAGCGGCCACCGCCCGGCCGTGTCGGCGACCACGAGCGCGACCTCGTGGCGGCGCAGCATCGCCACGAAGTCGGGCGTGGCGAAGCTCGGATGCCGCACTTCGATCGCGTGCCTGATGCGAAGCCCGCGCGGCGCTTGCAGGAAGCCGCGCCCGTCGACGCGCTCGTCGTGCAATTGCGCAAGCCCCAGTGCCGAGCGACCATCGCGCGGCAGTACCGACAGGAAGGCGTCGATGCGCTCGGCGTCGTAGGCCAGGCGCGGCGGCAGTTGCCACAGCACCGGCCCCAGCTTGGCGCCCAGCGCGAGCACGCCCGAAGCGAAGAAGTTCGCCAAGGCAATCTCCGCGTCCTCCAGACGCATCATGTGCGTGATGTAGCGCGAACCCTTGACCGCGAAGAGAAAGTCCTCCGGCGTCTGCTCTCGCCACGCCTCATACGACTCGGGTCTCTGCAAAGAGTAGAAGGAGCCGTTGATCTCGATGGTCGACACCTTCCTCGACGCGAATTCGAGTTCGCGGCGCTGCGCAAGCCCCCGCGGATAGAACTTGCCGCGCCACGGCGCGTATTTCCATCCGGAGATCCCGATGCGTGTTTCGCCCGGCATGGCGCTTCCATACGCCCGGGTACCGGCTGCGCCGCGACGTCCTCAGGGTGCGCTCGCCGCCATGTTGCGGCACTC
Source organism: Variovorax sp. Varisp36 (assembly GCF_047304235.1). Classification (NCBI taxonomy): domain Bacteria; kingdom Pseudomonadati; phylum Pseudomonadota; class Betaproteobacteria; order Burkholderiales; family Comamonadaceae; genus Variovorax; species Variovorax sp. Varisp36. The sequence continues at coordinate 85,152 of NZ_JBGLYU010000005.1, read as the reverse complement.
CTGCGCGCAGCTCCTGCAGGCCGTCGCGCACGCCTGGCAGTGATCGTGGTCATGGCTGGCGCATTCGTCGCCGCAGGCACTGCAGACCTCGGCGCACAGCCGGCAGGCGGCTCTGGCGTGCACGCTGCCGCGGGCCATCATCGATGCGCAGAGCCTGCACATGGCCTCACAGTCGGTGTCCAGCGCGATGCACGCGGCCAATGATTTCACGTCCGGTTCGCGCAGGCATGCCGCCGCGCAGCGGCCGCATGCAGTGGCACAGGCATTGCACGCGGCAATGCATCGATCGAAGAGTTCCTGGGTCATCAGAGTCCTTCCTTGCGTTTCGGCAGGAGTTCCGTTGCGGCGCGCAACGGGCGGGGCCCGGGCTCCCGGGGTGCATCGGTCGGCGCGCTTCCTGGTGCACTTCCGGAAATCGGCCATCGCGAGCGCCGGTCGTCCGGGCCAAGCCAAGGTTCGGCCCAGGCGGCGCGCGCCATGTCGGACAGATGCGGACGCGGCGGTCGGCTGCCGTCGAAAAACCGGGCTCGCGGCGTTGCCGGTTGCCGGCCCATTCGCCTGCATCGAAAAAGCGCAGCGCTCCTACATCCCTGCGAGCTGGGCGGATGAAGAACACACCTTTCACCTCGAAAGGAACGCACATGACCGACCCACGCAAAGCGGCGCCGCGCCCGCCGTTTTCCACCCCCGAACAGCAGCCGCCCGGACTCCAGTCCCGCATGGACCCGCCGCCCGACTCCGGCGAGAACTCGTACGTGGGAAGCGGCAAGCTGCAGGGCAAGGCCACCCTGGTCACGGGCGGGGACAGCGGCATTGGGCGCGCCGTCGCACTCGCCTTCGCGCGCGAGGGCGCCGACGTGCTCATCTCCTACCTGGCCGAAGAAGAGGAAGACGCCCGCGTCGCCGCCCAATGGGTCGAGCGCGCGGGGCGCAGCTGCGTCTGCGTGGCAGGCGACATCCGCGAGGAAGCGCACTGCCGGCGGCTCGTGGACACGGCCATCGAGCGCTTCGGCAAGCTCGACGTGCTCGTGAACAACGCGGCATTCCAGATGAGCCACAAGTCGCTGGACGAGATCTCCGAGGAAGAGTTCGACCGGACCTTCCGCACCAACGTCTACGCCACTTTCTTCCTCAGCAAGGCAGCGGCCGCGCACATGAAGCCGGGCAGCTCGATCATCAGCACGGCCTCGGTCAACGCCGACAAGCCCAACGCGACCCTCGTGGCCTACGCGGCCACGAAGGGGGCGATCCAGAACATGTCCGGCGGCATGGCGCAACTGCTCGCCGAAAAGGGCATCCGGGTGAACTGCGTGGCGCCCGGTCCGTTCTGGACGCCGCTCATTCCTTCCACGATGCCGCCCGACAAGGTCAGGGAATTCGGCAGCCAGACGCCGCTGAAGCGCCCCGGCCAACCGGCCGAGCTGCAGGCCGTGTACGTGCTTCTCGCCTCGGACCAGGCAAGCTACATCTCAGGCGCCACCATTCCGGTGACGGGCGGGGTGCCTTTCATCTGAGGCGGGACGCGAAGGCCGCCTGCCGGTCTGCCGCATGAGCGCGGCAGTCCAGGGCGGCTCTCCGCATGGCTCCAGCTCAGGCCTTGGCACTGCGCATCTGGTCGCGCAGGGACTTGATCTGGTCGTGGTTGCGCTGGGCACCGTCGGCCTGGCGCTGCACCACGGCACGCACATCCGCCGGGAGTTCCTGCTTGAGCGCCTTGCGATAGCGCGCGACCGCCGCGTCCTCGCCGCGTTCGCATTCCTCCAGCATGGACAGCGGGCTGTCCGCGCCGACCTTGCCCTTCACGTGCACCCAGCCGCGGTGCATCGCGCCGGCGACCGTGCCGCCGTCATCGACTTCGCCTCCGTACTGCCGGATGAGCCCCGCCAGTTCCGATGCAGCGCTGGCGCACTGGCCGGCGCGCTCCCGGAACACCTGCTTCAGTTGCGCCGAGTCGACCTCTTCCGCGCAGGCGCGGAAGCCGTACTCGCCGTCGCGCGTGTTTTCCAGGAGATCGTCGAGCACGTCCACGACCTGGTCGTTGGGAATGACGCTCGTAGTGGTACCGGTGGTTGTGTGGGTGTAGCTGGTCATGAAATCGCTCCATGCAAATGCCGGGCAGCCGCGGCGCCGGCGGGGTTGAAGAAAAGGAAAAATTGCAATGAAGCTTCATCGTGTGCCGCTCGCGTGCGGCCCGTGTCGTCTACACCCGATGGCGGCTGTAAGCCTTCTCCGAGGCGCAGCATCCCGCGGGCGGGAACCGCCGCTTCATGCAACCAGCCTCCCCGCGGAAATGGAGGAGTCGCCCCGATCGAGTTGCGCGAGGATGGCGAACAACTCGTCCACGCGGTGCGCGCAGGTGTGGCGGGCGAGCACCGTGGCAAGGCCGTGCTGCGCCAGCGAATCGGCGAATTCGCGGTCCCCGAGCACGTCGTGCAGGTGTTGGCGCATTGCGGTGCCGTCGTTCGCGACGAGGAAATCGCGGCCCGGCGTGAACAACCCCTCGGTGTCGTGCCAGGGCGCGCTCACCAGTGGAATGCCGCACGCCAACGCCTCGAACGTGCGGATGGTGGGAACGCCGCGCAGCGCTTCCACGTGGGGCCGGTGCGGCAGGTGCACCGTTACACGGTGGCGCGCGAACACGAGCGGCACCTTGTAGTTGGCGATCCATCCGCCGTACTCGATGCCGGCCCCGCTCAGGCGGTCGAGCGCGGGATCGGGGTAACGCACGCCGTGCACCAGGGCCTTCAGGCCGAGGTCGCGCACCGGTCCGAGCAGGAATTCGTCGATCTCGGCCACGCGCTCGTCGTCGCCCCAGTTGCCGATCCACACCAGGTCGCCGGTGCGTGCCACCTCGGGGCGTGGATGAAAACGCCGCACGTCCGCGGCCTCGTGCCACGTCCACGCCTCGCGTGTCCAACCCTTGCTGCGGTACAGGTCGCGAATCACATCGCCGAAGGCCAGCGCGCCGTCGTAATGGGCGAGGTCGTAGGCGGCCATGGATCTTTCGTCCGTCACCGCGCGGTGATGCGTGTCGTGGAACAGCAGGCGGTAGCGGCCGCCGTCGCGCCGGTGCAGGCCGATGCGGCGCACCAGCGCAGGCTCATTCCATTCGTGCACGAGGACGACGTCCGCACCGTCGAGCACGGCATCGAGGTCGAGCGTCGCGCGATCGTACGGCGTGCTTCGCAGTTCGGGGTAGGCGCGCGCGAAGCCTTCCACGGGCCTGCGGCCGTGTCCGGCCTCGAGGTTGGCTCGGCTCCAGCCGCGGCGCGGTTCGTACACGGCCACTTCGTGGCCTCGCGCGACAAGCTCGCTGCAGATGCCGCGCAAGAAGTGAGCATTGCCATGGTTCCAATCGGAAACGAGTGAATGGCAGAACATCACGAAGCGCATGAAATCTCCCTGTTTTGCTGTTTTTCTGTTGGACGGCAAGGTGGAAGCAACGGGATCGGCGACCCCGGGCCTCAGTGCCTGCGCCTCGCCACGAGATAGCCCGCCGCGGCGGCCAGTGCCAGGGCGCCTCCCGCCGCGACGATGCCCGCTGCCAGCCCCGGCATCTCCGGGCGGGGCGGCGTGCGCTGCGCGGTGGCGCGCGCCGGTGCGGGCGCCGCGGACACCGGCATCGACTTCGACACGCTCACCGACACCGGATCGCTCGCCGGGAACGACTCTTCGATGCCGTGGTCGATCGCGTCCTCGTGCGGCATCTCGGTCACGGCCCGGGCAGGGGGCGTCCCGCCGCTGTGCGCGGGTGGAGCGGAGTGATCCTCCGACGTGGGGAAACGGAAGGCGCGGTCCTCGTCCGGGGTGCTGCTGGAAGTGGGGGTGCTCATGGAAGGACTCCTGGATATGGTTCGGCTTCGGATCAGATTGCCGGTCTATCCAAGCGCCGCACCGCCGTGTGTGGGAGCCCGGGGTCAGCGCCTGTAGGAGCGGCGGACTAGGGCCGGCCACACGGGCGCGGCGGGGAAAAAAGCCCGGCCGGTATGGGTGCGCTCCGACGCGAAGACGGGATTCCGGGACGCGGTGGCCGTCGCTTCCGGACGACGCCTCCATGGGGCCGGCGCAACCAGCATCGGGGCCCCAGGAGGAATACGCCCATGGACCGACTCTTCGCTTCGTTCGCCAACCACGTCGCGCGCATCGCGGGGAGCCCGACGACCTTCCTGCTCTGCGTCGCGGTGGTGGTGGTGTGGGCCGCCACGGGGCCCATGTTCGGCTTCTCGGAGACCTGGCAGCTGATCATCAATACCGGTACGACGATCGTGACGTTCCTGATGGTGTTCCTGATCCAGAACACCCAGAACCGCGACGGCCTGGCGCTGCAGACCAAGCTCGACGAACTCATCCGCTCGTCCGACGCGCAGGACGAATTCATGGGCATCGAGAAGCTCACCGACAAGGAACTGGTCGTGCTGCACCAGAAGTGCGAGGCGGCTGCGAGACAGAGCCAGGCCACGCTGGAGCGCGCGCTCGCCGAACGCCGCAGGCGCGGCCATGCGGGCGTGCCCGAAGGCGAGCGCGAGGAGGTGGCCGATGGCCGGAATCGCGGCATGGGCGAACCTTGAATTCGAGCGGCCGAGACCGAATAATGGGCCGCAGGCGCCGCCCCTGCCGCCCCTATCCGTATCCGCCGCGTTCCTTGTTCATTCATCCCTTTCGAGGAGATCGTCTTGACAATGAAGATCGCGCAGATTGCGCCACTGTACGAAGCCGTTCCACCCAGGTTTTATGGCGGCACCGAAAGAGTCGTCGCGCACCTTGCCAATGCGCTGGCGGACCTCGGCCATGAGGTCACGCTGTTCGCCTGTGCCGACGCGCGCAGCCGCGCGAAGGTGGTGCCGATGCGCGCCCAGGCACTGCGGCTGGACCCCGCGCCACTGAAGTCGGACCTGGCCAGCCACCTGACCATGCTCCACGAGGTTCGGCGCCGCGCTGGCGAGTTCGACGTGCTTCATTTCCACGTCGACCTGGTGCACTTCCCGTTCTTCGAGGACATGGCCGAGCGCACGCTGACCACGCTGCACGGGCGGCTCGACATCGCCGACCTGCCCGAGGCCTACATGCGCTGGAACAGGTATCCGCTGGCATCGATCTCGCGCCACCAGCGCCGCCCCCTGCCCTTCGCCAACTGGCTCGCGAACGTGCCGCACGGGATCGATGAATCGGCCTACGCGTTCGGACAGGGCACGGGCGGCTACCTGGCGTTCCTCGGCCGCATCTCGCCCGAGAAACGGCCGGACCGCGCCATCTCGATCGCCAGGAAGGCGGGCCTGCCGCTGCGCATCGCCGCCAAGGTGGACCCCGCCGACCGGCACTATTTCGAGCAGGAGATCCGCCGCCTGCTCGACGACCCGCTGGTCGATTTCATCGGCGAGATCGGCGACGAGGACAAGGCGGCCTTCCTCGGCGGCGCGCGCGCGCTCCTGTTTCCCATCGACTGGCCGGAGCCCTTCGGGCTCGTGATGATCGAAGCCATGGCCTGCGGCACGCCGGTGATCGGCTGGCGCTGCGGATCGGTGCCCGAGATCGTCGAGGACGGCGTGAGCGGTGTGATCGTCGAGAGCGAGGCGCAGGCCGTCGCGGCGGTGCACGAGATCGACCGGCTCGACCGCCGCCTCGTGCGGCAGGCCTTCGACAGCCGCTTCTCCGCGCGCGCCATGGCCAAGGCCTACCTGGAGCTCTATGCGCGCCTCGTGGGCGGCGGCGCCCCCCTGCCGGAGAAGCAGCCGCCGCTGCCGGTTCTCCAGAAAGCGGCCTGAGACATGAGCACCGATGCAGAAGCCACCGCCGCCGACCAGGCCGAGCCGGCCACGGAGCGCGCCGTGCAGCAGGCCTTCGTCCTGAAGGAAGGCGACACCTATTTCGTGATGGACGCGCTGGGCGACGTGGGCGGCGGCGTCGACGGACTGTTCCACAACGACACGCGCATGCTCTCGACCTTCGCGCTGAGCCTCGACGCGCAGCGGCCATCGCTGCTTTCCAGCGGCGTGAGCCAGGACAACGTGTTCTTCATCGCGAACCTCACGAACCATCCGCTGCCCGTGCTCGGCTCGACGTCGATGCCGCAGGGCGTGATCCACCTGGAGCGCAAGCGCTTCCTGTGGAACGCCCGCCTCTTCGAACGCATCCGCCTCGTGAACTACGGCGAGCAGGCGGCCCACGTGCCGCTGGGCCTGCGCTTCGGCGCCGACTTCCGCGACATGTTCGAGGTGCGCGGGCAGCGCCGCGCCCGGCGTGGCGACTTCGACGCCCCCGAAGTGCGCCCCGACGGCGCGACGCTTCGCTATCGCGGGCTCGACACCCTCCTGCGCAGCGCCTGCATCGATTTCTCCATGACCCCGCGCAGCATGGACGCCGGCAGCGCCGAATTCGATGTGCGGCTCGCCGCACACGGCGAATGGACCTTGCATGTCGAAGTGGGCGAGCAGCCCGCGCGGCCGACTCCGCAGCGATTTCGCGAAGCCTGCACGCTCGCGCGGTGGCGCATGCGCGCGCGGCAGCGCAGGGGCGCCCGCCTGCAGAGTTCGGGGCGCCTGTTCCAGGCATGGCTGGAGCGCTCGCGCGCCGACCTGGCGCTGCTGACCACCGACTTGCCCACCGGGCCCTATCCGTACGCCGGCATCCCCTGGTTCTCCACGCCTTTCGGGCGCGACGCGATCGTGACCTCGTTCCAGACGCTATGGATCGATCCGCGGCTGGCCGAGGGCGTGCTCACCTTCCTGTCGGCGAGACAGGCGCGCCAGACCTCCACCTTCCGCGACTCCGAGCCGGGGAAGATCATGCACGAGACCCGCAAGGGCGAAATGGCCGCCGTGGACGAGCTGCCCTTCGGCGAGTACTACGGCGGCGTCGACACCACGCCGCTGTTCGTGGCGCTCGCGGGCGCCTATGCGCGGCGCACCGGCGACCACGCCGCCATCGCGCGCATCTGGCCCTCGCTGTGCGCCGCCTGCGACTGGATGGAGCGCAACATGTCGCGCCACCCCGAGGGGCTGCTGGCCTACCAGCGCGGCGAGGCCAGCGGCCTCGTCAACCAGGGCTGGAAGGACAGCCACGATTCGATCTTCCACGCCGACGGGCGCACGCCCGTGGGGCCCATTGCGCTGGTCGAGGTGCAGGGCTACGCGTACGACGCGTTCCTTGCGATGTCGACGATGGCCGAATGGCGCGGCGACGCGGCCGCGGAGCGCTGGCGCCGGCGCGCCGAGGCGGTGCTCGAGGCGGTCGAGAGATGCTTCTGGCTCGAGGACCAGCAGTTCTATGCACTGGCCGTCGACGGCCTGGGGCTGCCCTGCCGCGTCCGCGCCTCCAACGCCGGCCATCTGCTGTTCTTCGGCCTGCCGGACCAGGACCGTGCCGCGGCGGTGGGGCGGCAACTGATGTCGTCCTCGTTCACCTCCGGATGGGGCGTTCGCACGCTGCCCACGGAGGCCGTGCGCTTCAATCCCATGTCCTACCACAACGGCTCGGTGTGGCCGCACGACACCGCCCTGTGCGCGGCGGGCCTGGCGCGGTACGGCGAGCGCGAGGGCGTGATGCGCATCCTCGACGAGCTCTTCGAATCCGCCGCGCATTTCGGCATGCGCCTGCCGGAACTCTTCTGCGGCTTCGACCGCCAGCCCGGCCAGGCCCCCGTGGCCTACCCGGTCGCATGCCTGCCGCAGGCATGGGCAGCGGGTTCGGCGTTCATGCTGGTCCAGGCCTGCCTGGGCGTGGAGATCGACGGCATCCGCAACAAGGTGCGCATCGTGCAGCCGCGCCTGCCGGCGAACATCGAGCAGCTGCGCGTGGAACGGCTGAAGGTCGGCCAGGGCCTTGTGGACCTGAGGTTCCAGCGCATCGGCAACCGCATCGTGGTTTCGGCGGAATCGCCGCCGCGCGGCCCGCACGTGGAGGTGGAGCTTTGCCTCTGACGCCCGCGACGGGTGTCTAGAGCCCGCCGACGATGGTCTTCAGCTCGTCGATCGACGCCGGTTTCGGCAGGTGCGCATTGAAGCCCGCCTCGAGCGCGCGGCGCACATCCGCGCGCCGGCCCAGGCCCGACATCGCGATCGAGCGCAGCTCGCGCGTCGCGGGCCGGCGGCGCACCTCCGCGATGAGCTCGAAGCCATCCATCTGCGGCATTCCGAGGTCGGACACGAGCAGGTCGTAGGTGTTCTTCTCGAGCAGATCCAGCGCTTCCCTGGCGCTCTCCGCGACGTCGACGGTCGCGCCTTCCAGCCGCAGCACCTCCGCGAACGGAATCAGCGCGTCGGCGTAGTCATCCACCGCCAGCACGCGCCAACCTTTGAAATCGACCTCGGCCTGCGCCTGTGCCTGCGTTGCCGCCTGCTCGGCGCCCTTGCCTTCGAGCGGAAGCCACACGCTGAACTCGCACCCTTTCCCGATGCCGGCCGAGAACGCCTTGACCCGCCCCTGGTGGGCATGCGCGAGTTCCTGCACCAGGGCCAGGCCGATGCCCATCCCGGCGTTGGACGGCGCTGCCTCGTCGACGGCCTGGTTGAACATGCCGAACACATGCGGCAGGAACTCGCTGGAGATGCCGCAGCCGCTGTCCGTCACGGTGAGCCTGGCGAATCCGCCCTCGGCCTCCACGCGGGCGCAGATGCGCCCGCCCGCGGGCGTGAACTTGACGGCGTTGCTCAGCAGGTTCCAGGCGATCTGCTCCACGCGCACCCGGTCGCCATGGCACTCGGTGCCCGGTTCGCAGTGCGTCTCCAGCACCAGCTTCTTCTCGGGCGCGGCTGCAACGGCGGCATTCGCGGCAGCCTGCACGATCTCGCCCAGGTCGACGCGCACCCGGTTCAGCCGCAACTTGCCGGTGCGGATGCGCGAGAGGTCCAGCAGGTCGTTGATGATGCGGGTCTGGCTGCCGACGGCGCGCTTGATGGTCTCGCTCACCCGCCGGACCTTGGCGTTTTCCATGGCCACCGGCAGGTGCAGCAGCAGTTCCGCGTTCATCTGGATCAGGTTGAGCGGCTGCTTCAGCTCGTGCGACATCACCGCGAGGAACCTGTCCTTCAGCTCGTTGGCCATCTGGGCGTTCAGGCTCGCCTTTTTTTCCTTGACCAGCAGATGGTCCAGCGTGAGCTCGTGCCGCTTGGTGCCGGTCATGTCCCGCGCGATCTTGGCGAAGCCGCCTCCCGCCCTGTCGTCCAGCAGCGTCATCACGCCGCTGCAGAAGAAGCGCGTGCCGTCCTTTCGCTGGTGCCAGCGCTCGTCTTCGGCGCGGCCGGACTGCGCCGCGCAGCGCATTTCCGCTTCGGGTACGCCGTGCGCGCGGTCCTCGGGCGTGAAGATGGTCGCGATCGGGCTGCCGATCATCTCTGCCTCGCCGTAGCCGAAGATGCGCTCGGCACCGAGATTCCAGCTGGTGACGATGCCCTGCGGGTCGGCCGTGATGATGGCGAAGTCGCTCGTCGTCGCGGCCGCCCGCCGCAGCCGCTCCTCGCCCGCACGCACGCGCTCTTCCGCGGCCCGCAATTCGGTGATGTCGAAGAAGTTGAGGATGGCCCCCTCGATCCGGTCCTCGGCCGTCCGGTACGGAAGGATGCGCGCGAGGAAATGCCGTCCGTCGGCGCTCTTCACGTGGCGCTCGCTCGCGCGCAATTCCCTGAAGGCCGACGCCGTGTCCTCGGCCAGCTCGGGGTAGTCGAGCCGGGTCGTGATGTCGAACAGCGAGCGCCCCAGGTCCGAGGGAATCAGGTTGAAGAGGTTGCTCGCATGCGGCGTGTAGCGCTTGATGTGCATGCTCCGGTCGACGAACACGGTGGCGATCTCGGCCGAGGCGATCAGGTTCTGCAGGTCGTCGTTGATGTGCTCCCATTCCTCGACCTTGATCTTGAGCTCGAAGTTGACGGTCACCAGCTCCTCGTTCATCGACTGGAGCTCTTCCTTGCTCGTCTCCAGTTCCTCGCTGGCCGAGCGCAGTTCCTCGTTGATGGCCTGCAGCTCCTCGTTCGAGGCCTTCAGTTCCTCGGTCGATGTCTCGGAGCTCTCGATGGTGTCCTGCAGGTGGAGCTTGAGCTGCCTGATTTCCTCCTCGAGCTGGGCGACCAGCTGTTCGCGCGCGGCGTCGGGCGGTGCGCCATCGTCCGGCCGCGTGCTCTCCTCGACCTCGTCGAAGACCACCAGGATCAGCTGCCTGCTCCCCGGCTCCTGCTGCACCGGTCGCACGGTGATGTTCAGGAACACCTGCCGGCCGTCTTCCTGGCGCAGCACGAGCCGCGCCTCGACGCTGTGCGACGACTGCGCCGATTTGAACAGCGCGGTGCGCAGCTCGAGCCGGATGTCCGGGCGCACGTTGTTCAGCAGGTTGTCCGAAGGCTCGCCGCTCGCGCGCTCGAGGAAGCGCCCGGCGCCGTTGGACAGGTGAAGCACGTTGTGGTCGCTGTCGATCAGCACGCTGGGCGGCGAGAACTGCTCCAGCGCGCCCTGGTGCAGCTCGGCGAGGCTGGGCCGTTCGCCGCCATTGCGCCTGGCTGCACGCAGTGCCTGCATGACGGGGCCGGTCGGCAGCGCGGTCGGCGCCTCGCTGATCACCGGCACGTGCCGTGCGGGCGGAAACTCGGGGTTGACCTGGAAGATGCGGTGGCGCTTGTCGACGGCGGCGAACAGGTTCGCGGCCGCGTCGGTCGACTCGGAGGTGCCGAGGAACAGGAAGCCGCCCGGCTTGAGCGCGATGCGGAACATCCCGAGCACGCGGGCCTGGGCGTCGCGATCGAGATAGATCAGCAGGTTGCGGCAGCAGATCATGTCGAGCCTGGAGAACGGCGGATCGCTCAGCAGGTTGTGCTGCGCGAAGAGCACCGGCTCGCGCACCGCGGCCGACACGCGGAACTGGTCGCGGTCCTTCAGGAAGTACCGCCGCAGCCGGCCCGGCGCGATGTCTTCCGCGATGCCCTGCGCATACACGCCCTTGCGGGCCGTGGCGATGGCGCGCTCGTCGACGTCGGTTGCGAAGACCTGGATGTCCAGCGGCTTCGACAAACGATCGGCGTGCTCGCGCAGCAGCATGCTGACGGAGTACGCCTCCTCCCCGGTCGCGCATCCTGCCACCCAGACCCGCAGCTGCTCGCCCGGTTGCTTGCGCTCCACCAGCGGCCCGATGACCTCCCCGGACAATGCCTCGAAGGCATCGCGGTCCCGGAAAAAGTTGGTCACGCTGATCAGCATGTCCTGCAGCAGCGGCGCGGCCTCTTCCGGGTGCTCCCGGAGGAAGTCGCGGTAGGCCGGCAGGTCGGCCAGCCGGTTCACCTGCAGCCGGCGCTCGATGCGGCGCAGCACCGTGGCGCGCTTGTAGTGGAGGAAGTCGTGCCGCGTGTAGGTCTTCAGCAGCGCCATGACCTCCTGCAGCGCCTTCTCGGCGAGCAGCGACGAGGCGAGGCCCTCCGGCTCCTCCACGAAAGCGCCCACCTCGGACGCGTGGGGAAGCTGGATGTGGCGCGCGTTGCGCCATACATCGACCAGCCGCTCGCCCATCTGGTCGGCCGGAAGCACGAAGTCGACCATGCCGGTGGCGATGGCGGCCAGCGGCATTCCACCGTAGGTCGCGTCCTCCGGAGACTGGGCCATGGTCAGGCCCGCATGCTCCTTGATTCGGGTGAGCCCGACCGCGCCGTCGCTGCCGGTGCCCGACAGGACGATGCTGACCGCGCGCTCGCGGTGCACCTGCGCCAGCGTGCGGAAGAAGACGTCCGCCGCGGTTGCGCGTCCATAGGGCCGCTCGCCCTGCGTGACCTGCAGGTTGCCGCCGTTCATCGTCAGTTCGACGCCGGGCGGAATCACGTAGATGTGATCGACCTCGATCGGCATCGTGCCGGTCGCCTGGGCCACGGGCAAGGCCGTCGTGCGCTGCAGGATCTCGGGGGCGCTGCTTTCATGGTCCGGCGACAGGTGCAGGATCACCACGAAGGCCATGCCCGGCCGCTCGGGCATGTGCTCGAAGAAGCGCATCAGCGCTTCCATTCCGCCGGCCGATCCGGCAAGGCCGACGACGGGGAAACTCAGTGAACTTGGCGCCAGCGTCGCGGGTGCGGAGGACGGCGCAGGGGCACCGGAGGTCTGGGAATCGGGCATTCGGGCTCGCAGGGAAAGTGCGGCATTCGGGAGGAGCGATTTTGCGCCCAAGTCCGGCAACCCCGGTACGGGCATTTCCTGCGCGGCGCCCGCCGCGGGAGCGGGGGCGCCGTGCAAGCCCTCAGGCGGCCTGGATCTCGATGCGCCGCGCCTTCGCGTGCGCAGCCTTGGGAATCCGCAGCCGCAGCACGCCCTGCGCCAGTTCGGCGGTGACGTTCTGGGTGTCAAGCTCCTTGCTCAGCGTGAACACCCGCCTGAACCTCGCGAGGCCCACCTCCGTGTGGCTGGAGTTGAGGCCCTCGGGCGTTGTCAGGCTGGACTCGGCTTCGATGGTCAGCGTCGCAGCTTCCACGTGGAGGTTCAGCCTGTCGCGGCTCACGCCGGGCAGGTCGGCGTAGAGCGTGATGCCGCCGCTGTCCTCGATCACGTCGACGGCCGGCGTCAGCGCGGCCTCGGCATGGCGAGACGAGTCCCTCTGTGCGAGCTTGCCCGGTTCGGCGGCCGACGAGGTCTGGAGATCGCGTTTCATGGTGTGGCTCCTTTCGTTCGGTTCGTTAGGGGTTCCTCCGGCTCGCTACTGGATGGCGATCCGGCGCGGCTGCGCGGACGCGCGCCGCTGGACGGTGATGTGCAGCACGCCATCGCTCATGCTGGCGTTCACGGCGTCGGGGTCGGCGTCTTCCGGCAGCGTCATGACGCGGCGGAATGCGCCTTCGAAGCGCTCGTTGATGTGCACCGCGGCCTTGTCGCCTTCCTCGGGGAGCGCGCTCTTGCGCTCCCCGGAGATGGTCAGCAGGCCGCGCTCGAGGTTGACCTCGAGCGTAGAGGGGTCCACGCCCGGCGCGAAGGCATAGATTTCCAGCGTCTGCGGGGTGCTGCCCACGTTCAGCGCGGGGAAGCCGTTCCAGGCAATGCCGCGGATGGAAGGAGACAGGTCGAAAGCCTGCTGCACGTCGCGCTGCAGGCGGTCCATCTCCGCAAAGATGTCGCGAGGAAACAAGGATCGATACATGGCGAAACCTCCGTAAGAAGTTGAATGCAGAAACAACGAAAAGCCGGCGGCGTGCCCCCGTGCTCCAGGCGCTACTGGAGCCTGCTCGATTCGCGCTGGGCCGGGGGCGGCGCCGCCGGACCGGCGCGCGCGAGCGTCTTGATTCGCGGCATCCGCAAGCGCCAGCGCGGCGGGCGGGTCACCGGATAGTCGAACTTCGCCAGTTCTTCCCGCCCCTTGCTGGTGATGGCGAGCACCTGCGCCGCGGACGGCGTGCCCGCAAGCGCGATGGGGTCGGAGGGCGACGGCACCAGGGCCACTACGAGGCCCGCGGCCCGAAGCAGCCGGACCTTGTCGATGTCCTCCGTCCGGTAGAAGGACACGGGCAAGCGGGAGGTGGCGATTTGCCTCAGCAGGTTCATGGTCATTTGAGTGCCTCCTTTTCGGTTTGACCAGGTTCCAACGGAAGTCAACATAGTTTCGCTCGCCAGGATTTCAAGAGGGGAAATCGACAGCCGATCTTCAGTGTCAGTGCGCCGCGTTTTCGCTGTCTCCTTCCTCATGAAGGTCGCTCATGGACGGCTCCACGAAGCCAGGGTGTCGCGCACCTCGTCGTCGCTGGGCGGATCGAAGACGCCGTACCACGCGCCCACGGCGTGGAAAGGATCGGGCATGTGCATGCAGACCACCTCGTCCGCACGCGAGCCTATGCGCTCGAGGTCGCTGCGGCCGGCGAACTCGCTCGCCTTCGCGGGCTGTGCCAGCGCCTGGCACGCCATGGCTTCGCCGACCGGCACCGCGGCAACGACTTTCGCCGCGCCGAGCGAACGCGCCGCGATGATCGCGGCACGCATCGACAGGCCGGTGGCGAGGCCGTCGTCGACCAGGATGACGGTCTTGCCGGCCAGCTCGCAAGGCGCCCGGCCGCCGCGGTAGGCGCGTTCGCGGCGCGCCAGTTCCCGCTGCTCGCGTTCGAAGACGGGCGCCAGGTCGGCCCAGGGCTCGCCGGTCACGCGCACGCCGCCAGCGGCGATCGCCCCGGCCGCATATTCCTCGTGGCCGGGAAGCCCCAGCTTGCGCACCACCATGATGTCGAGCGGGAGATTCAGTGCGCGCGCGACTTCCGCACCGACAGGCACGCCGCCGCGCGGCAGCGCCAGCACGAGCGCATCCGGCGCGTCGCGGTACTGGCCGAGCAGCGCCGCGAGCTGGCGGCCTGCATCGACGCGGTCCCGGAACATGGTCGGCCTCCCGCCTACGAACGGCCTCGCCGCAAGGCCGGGTCGCTGGGCGAATTGGTCGGCGACAGCTGTTCGGCCGGCGGCCCGAGCAGGCCGCTGTCGCCGCCCTTGGCGTGCGTGGTGCCGCCGCTGCGCACCTTGTAGCGGCCCGAATAGATCTCGTCGTCGTCGAAGTTCAGCGGTGCGGTGTCGGGGGTACCGCCGCTTTGTACCGCGCCGCGCGACGGCGGGTTGTCGTCGTGGGGGCCGATGGCGTCCTGCACCGGGGCGCCGGCCTGGCGGCTTTTCGTGGCTGCGGGCTTGTGCGTCGTTTTCATGGTTCGTTCCTTTGCGCGATGGAGACCGGAAACAGGCCTCTAGAGTTCGGGTTTCGACCTTGCAGCGCAGGTCCGCTGTGGGAGCGGCCAGGCAGCGAATGTAGGAACAGAAACCCTTGTCGCGTGCCACCGCACTCGCGCTCCCTCAGAGCGAAGTGAACCCGTCCGACAGACGGCCGGCGCCGGCGGCGCAGATTGGTCCTGCCAAGTGAAAAAAGGAGTGCGCAATGATCCGGAAACTCGCTTCGGGCGAATACCGCCTGTATTCCCGCAAGATCGACCCCAAGACCGGCAAGCGCCGCAACCTGGGCACCTTCGCTTCGCAGGAGCAGGCCCGGCAGCACGAGCGCGAAGTCCAGTACTTCAAGCGGCACCACTGAAGAGCCAGCGTGTCGCGAAGGAACGGGACCCCGCGCCACGGAGCCGGGGCGGGCCGGCAGCTCACAGCATGAACGAATCCCGGCTGCGCGCGGCGGGGCCTGCCTCGCTCGCGCTGCCTTCATCGTCGGCGGTGGCGATGCGCAGGCGGGCGCGTTCGTGCCTGCGGATGAGGTCGCCGCACCGTTCGCGGTCGGCCGTATCGGCGGGCGGGTCTTCGCCGCAGTCGATGAGGAACTGCGACTCGTCGAAGCTGAGGCCGTGCAGGATCTCCTGATTCCGCGAATTGAGGGCGAGCAGGTTTTCGCTCGATAGCTGGGCGCGCCGCTGCGTCGAAATCCGAAGCATCTTCATGTCGTCTCCTGGTGGTTTCCTTGGGTGTTCATTCGAGCCCGCATGCCAGACCAATCTAGTGCGCGCCCATCGCGCTTCCGTAGGAGGCAGCGCAGTCCGCTGTAAGAAACCGGGTGCACTTTCGTACGACGGCGCGGCGGTGGAGCGGCGCCCTTTTCGTCGGCCCGTGCCTACACGACGACAGCGCGCAGGCGCCGCCGCGCAGCCACGGGTCGTTCCTAGGATTCGTCCCGGTCCTCATCCGATCGGAGGCTCCGCATGAAATTCGAACATCGCACGGACGACGTGGGAGATGGCGTGGGACGCCTGCCGCCCGAGCGCATGCAGCTGCAGCTCCAGCTCAACGGGCAACCCCATTGGCTGGAGGTCGACACCCGCACCACCCTGCTCGACGCGCTGCGCGAGAACCTGTGCATGACGGGCACCAAGAAGGGCTGCGACCACGGCCAGTGCGGTGCCTGCACGGTGCTCGTCGAAGGCCGGCGCATCAACGCATGCCTCACGCTGGCCGTGATGCACGAGGGGCAGTCGGTCATCACCATCGAAGGCATGGCGCAGGGCGAGACTCTGCATCCGCTGCAGCAGGCCTTTCTCGAGCGCGACGGTTTCCAGTGCGGTTACTGCACGCCTGGGCAGATCTGCTCGGCCGCCGGCATGCTGGCCGAGGCCAAGGCGGGCATGCCCAGCCACGTCACGCGCGACCTGGGTGCGAGCGTGACGCTCACCGACGCCGAGATCCGCGAGCGCATGAGCGGCAACCTCTGCCGCTGCAGCGCGTACCCCAACATCGTGGCCGCCATCAAGGACGTGGCGGGAGCGGAGGCGCGCCCATGAAAGCCTTCACCTACGAGCGGGCCGCGACGCCGCAGGCGGCGGCCTCGGCCGCAGCGCGCCCGGGGGCGCGGATGATCGCGGGCGGCACCAACCTGCTCGACCTGATGAAGCTGCAGGTGGAGACGCCGGTGCACCTGGTGGACATCAACCGGCTGGGCCTCGATGCCATCGAGCCCACCGCCGACGGCGGACTGCGCATCGGCGCGATGGTGCGCAATGCCGACCTGGCCGCCGACCCGCGCGTGCGCCGGAACTACGCGGTGCTCAGCCGCGCGCTGCTGGCCGGGGCCTCGGGCCAGTTGCGCAACAAGGCCACCACCGGCGGCAACCTGCTGCAGCGCACGCGCTGCGTGTACTTCTACGACATCGCCCGCCCCTGCAACAAGCGCCAGCCCGGTTCGGGCTGCTCCGCGCTGCAGGGCTACAACCGCATGCACGCGGTGATCGGCGCCAGCGACCAGTGCATCGCCACCCATCCGTCGGACATGGCGGTGGCCATGCGGGTACTCGACGCGACGGTGGAAACGGTGATGCCGAGCGGTGCGCACCGCGTGATTCCCATCGCCGATTTCCATCGCCTGCCCGGCGACACGCCGCAGCTGGAAACCGACCTGCAGCCCGGCGAGATGATCACCGGGGTCACCCTGCCGCCGCCGGTGCCAGGGCGGCAGGTGTACCGCAAGGTGCGCGACCGGGCCTCTTACGCCTTCGCGCTGGTGTCGGTGGCGGCCATCGTCGATGCCGGCGGCGGGCGCATCCGCTCGGCGCGGCTGGCCTTCGGCGGGCTGGCGCACACGCCGTGGCGCGTGGAGGCGGCCGAGGCGCGGCTGGCCGACACGGTGCTCGACGAGGCGGCTGTCGACGCCGCGGCGGACGGCGTGCTTGCCGGCGCGCGCGGCCGCGGCCACAACGACTTCAAGCTGCCGCTGCTGCGCCGCACCCTGCAGGCCACGATCGACGAAGCCGCGCGCGCGGCCTGAAGGAGTGGCATCATGGACATGAACGCACCCTCGGCGCGCAATCCCATCGACGACAACCGCGGCGGCCTGATCGGCAAGCCCGTCAATCGCGTGGACGGCCGCCTCAAGGTGACCGGCCAGGCGCCCTATGCCTACGAGGTGCAGGAGGCGCCGGGCAAGCCGGCCTGCGGCTTCATCGTCGGCGCCACCATCGCCCAGGGCACGGTGGCCGACATCGACGCCTCGGCCGCAGAGAAGGCGCCGGGCGTGCTGCTGGTCATGACCCACCGCAATGCGCCGAAGCAGGCGCCCTGGGGCCCGGTCGACGCCAAGGACCGCTTCGCGCGCTCGACGCCGCAGCTCGCGAGCAACGCCGTGCGCTACTACGGCGAAGCGGTGGCCTACGTGGTAGCCGAGAGCTTCGAGGCCGCACGCGCGGCCGCCGCGCTGATCCGCATCCGCTATGAAGCGGCGCCCGGCGAATACGACATGGCCGCCGCCCAGGGCAAGGCGGAAAAGCCCAGAGACGAAGAGACGCAGAAGGCTGACAGCCGCATCGGCGATTTCGAGGCCGCCTTCGCCGGTGCGCCGGTGCAGGTCGATGCGACCTACACCACGCCGCACCACATCCACGCGCAGATGGAGCCGCACGCTGCCCTTGCGTGGTGGAGCGGCGACCGCGTGACGGTGCACTGCGCCTCGCAGCTGCTGGAGAGCGCGCAGAACGCAGTGGCCGACACGCTGCAGATTCCGCCGTCGAAGGTGCGCATCGTGAGCCGCTACGTCGGCGGCGGCTTCGGCGGCAAGCTGCCCGTGTACGGCGACGTGATACTCAGCGCCATGGCCGCGCGGCAGCTGCGGCGCCCCGTGAAGACGGCGCTGACGCGCCAGCAGATGTTCCACTTCACCACGCACCGCAGCCAGACCGTGCAGCGGCTGCGCCTGGGCGCCGCGCCCGACGGACGGCTCACCGCCATCGGCCACGACTCGCTCTCGCACAGCGCGCGCTTCGACGACTTCTACGAAACCGCCAGCACCCAGACGCGCTCGCTCTACGCCGCGCCCAACCGGCTCACCACGCACCGCGTGGTGAGGCTCGACCTGCCGGTTTCCGACTCCACGCGCGCACCTGGCGAGGCGGTCGGCATGCTCGCGCTCGAACAGGCCATGGACGAACTGGCCGGCAAGCTCGGGCTCGACCCGATCGAGCTGCGCCGCCGCAATGAGCCGGCCATGGACCCGGAGACGAACCTTCCCTTCTCCACCCGCCAGCTGCTGCGCTGCATGGACGAAGGCGCAGAGCGGTTCGGCTGGAACCGGCGCAGCGCCACCCCCGGTGCGGTGCGCGAGGGCCGCTGGCAGATCGGCCTGGGCATGGCCGCGGCCACCCGCGGCAACTACCTGATGGATGCCAGGTGCGCGGTGGCACTCGACCGCCAGGGCGTGCTCACGGCGCGCATGTCGATGACCGACATCGGCACCGGCAGCTACACCGTCTTCACGCAGATCGCGGCGGAGATGCTCGGCCTGCCGATGGAGAAGGTGCGCATCGAACTCGGCGACAGCGACTTCCCCGAGACGCCCGGCTCCGG
The DNA here is from genome assembly GCF_047304235.1 of Variovorax sp. Varisp36. Lineage (NCBI taxonomy): Bacteria > Pseudomonadati > Pseudomonadota > Betaproteobacteria > Burkholderiales > Comamonadaceae > Variovorax > Variovorax sp. Varisp36. The sequence goes on along the minus strand of NZ_JBGLYU010000005.1, from coordinate 66,405 downwards.
CGGCTCCTGGGGCGCTGCCAGCGCGGGATCGGCCCTGTTCGACGCCTGCACGGCCCTGCGCGCGCAGCTCGCGCAGCGGCTCGGCGCGAAGCCCGCCGAAGTGGTGTTCGCCGGCGGCCGCGCCACGGCGGGCGCGCGCTCCGAAACGCTGGGCGCGCTCGCCGGCACCATCGGCCTGAGCGCCGAGGGGCGCATCGGGAAGGGAGACATGGCGAAGAAGTTCTCGCAGCAGGCCTACGGCGCGCATTTCGCCGAGGTGGCGGTCGACGCGGACACCGGCGAGATCCGGCTGCGCCGCATGCTTGGCGTGTTCGCGGCTGGCCGCATCCTGAACATGAAGACCGCCACCAGCCAGGCCACGGGCGCCATGATCTGGGGCGTGGGCTCGGCGCTCTTCGAGGAGGCGGTGGTCGACCCGCTCTTCGGCGCCTTCGTGAACCACGACCTGGCCGAATACCACGTGCCCTCGCATGCCGACATCCCGGCCATCGAGGCGGTGTTCCTCGACGAGTTCGACGACAAGACCAATCCGCTGAAGATCAAGGGCGTGGGCGAGCTGGGCATCTGCGGCGCCGGCGCCGCCGTGGCGAATGCGGTCTACAACGCGACGGGGGTGCGCATCCGCGACTATCCGCTCACGCTCGACAAGGTGATCGGCCTTCAGCCGCACCAGGGCTGAAGGGGCGCGCCGCCGGGCTGCCGGTTCAGGTCCTGGCGGCGTAGATCTGGTCGAGCATCGAGCCCAGCCGATCGAAATCCACCGGCTTCGTCAGATGGGCGAAGAAGCCGGCTTCGAAGCTGGTGTCGCGGTCGCTGGGCTGGCCGTAGCCAGTGATGGCGATCAGCGCGGGCGGATTGATCAGGTCGGCGCGCAGGCGCTTGGCAACGTCGTGGCCGTTCATGCCGGGCAGCCCGATGTCCAGCAACACCACGTCGGGCCGTTTCGCCTTGACGGCCTCTATCGCGGCAAAACCGTCGTGCTCCACCGAGCACGAGTAGCCCAGCGATTCCAGCAGCAGTGCCAGGGTTTCCGCCGCATCGCGGTTGTCGTCCACGACCAGCACCAGCTTTTCGCCCTCGCCGCGTTCGGTCGGCCGAGGCATGTCGGGTGTGGGCGCCGCCGGCAGGCGCACCACGAATTCGCTGCCCTCCCCCGCGCGCCCGGTGCTGAACACGCTGACGTAGCCGCCATGAAGCTGCGTCAGCTGCTGCACGAGGCTCAGGCCCAGCCCAAGCCCGCCGCGCGTGCGCGCCAGTTCGTTTTCGCCTTGCACGAAGAGTTCGAAGACCCTCTCGAGATCCTTGCGCGGGATCCCCGGGCCGTTGTCCTTGACGCTGATCTCCGCTTCCGAGGCGTTGGCACCGTGGGTGCCGAGGCGGATCGCGATGCGCCCGCCGTCGGGAGTGAACTTGGACGCGTTGTGAGCCAGGTTGCCGATGACCTGGATCAGCCGCGCCCTGTCGCCCGTGACCCAGGGATCGGCCCCGTCGACCTGCAGTTCCAGGACCTGCGACTTCAGCGCCATGGCAGGGCGCATGGCCTCCACCCCTTCGACGACCACTTCGCGAAGCCGCACCGGCTTGGCTTCCAGGTGGATGCGCCCGCTCGTGATCCGGCCCACGTCCAGCAGGTCGTCGATGAGCCGCGTCATCTGCCTGAGCTGGCGATCGATGATGCCGCGCGTCCTGTTCAGCACCAGCGAGCCCGTCTCCTCGCGCTTGAGAAGCTCCAGCGCGTTGGAGATGGGCGCGAGCGGGTTGCGCAGCTCATGGCCCAGCATTGCAAGGAAGGTGGTCATGCGCCTTCCCTCGTCCTCCAGCGTGATGATCCGGCGGCGCTCGGTGAGGTCGCGGGTGACCTTGGCGAATCCCTTGTGCTGCCCGGCGGCGTCGTAGATGGCCGTGATCACCACGCTGGCCCAGAAGCGGGTTCCGTCCTTGCGCACGCGCCAGCCTTCGTCTTCGAAGCGTCCCTCGCGCAGCGCGTTGGCCAGTTCCTCGGCGGGCCATCCGCGCGCGGCGACATCGGGCGGATAGAACTTCGAGAAGTGCTGGCCGACGATCTCGTGTGCCTTGTAGCCCTTGTTCTTCTCCGCGCCGAGATTCCAGCTGACCACGTGGCCGCCGGGGTCGAGCATGAAGATCGCATAGTCCTTCACGCCCTCGACGAGCAGGCGGAACCGTTCCTCGCTGGCGCGCAGCGCATCTTCGTGCTTTCGCCGGTCGCTGTGATCGCGAATGATCTTGGAATACCCGCGCGTGGCGCCGTTGGCGCCTGGGAGGCGGGTGATGACGATGTTGGCCCAGAAGCGCGTGCCGTCCTTGCGCAGGCGCCAGCCCTCGTCCACGAAGCGCCCCTGCTTGCCGGCCTGCGCCAGCTCCTCGTCGGGCAAGCCGCGCGAGAGCGTCTCCTGCGGATACAGGACGGAGAAATGGCGCCCCAGGATGTCGGCGCCGTCGTAGCCGCTGAGCTGGCGTGCCCCGGCGTTCCAGCTGACGATGTTGCCGTCCGGGTCCAGCAGGATGATGGCGTGATCGGTGAGGCCGTCGACCATCTGGCGATAGTCGGCATCGGTCAGGGAGGCGACGGACAACCCGGGCTGTTCGCTGGCTTTCATCGGTTCAGCAGGCATGTCTGGCCCCGGCTCGTGGAGTCTTGCAAGTGTGGTCCATTGCACTTGAACAGCCCGTGGGAAGATTCCTACTCCGGAGCGGAAGCCGAGGCCTCCTGGGCCGCTTCGCGCGGCAGTTCGTACAGGAAGAATGGCGGCACGCCGGGCCGGCTGCGCTGCAGCAGGGGCTTGGCAACGTTGTAGACCGGCACGCCGTTGATGGTGCGCGCCTCGAGCGTGCCCCGGTGCGCGTGGCCGTGGAACACCGCATCCATCGGGTAGCGCAGCAGCGGCTCCTCCAGCCGGCTGCTGCCCAGGAAGGGAAAGATCTCCACCGGCTCGCCCTGCACCGTGCCGGCGATGGGCGCGTAGTGCAGCAGCGCGATGCGGCGCCGCGTGCGCAGCTTGGCCAGCGCCGACTCCAGCTTCATCGCCTCGTTCAGCGCCTCCTGCACGAACAGCTTGATCGCCGGCTCGCCCCAGGCGCCCAGCGAGCCTCGCCCGAAGCCACCGGCAAAGCCCTTCACGCCGGCGATGCCCACGCCCTCGATCTCGCAGGCCGAGCCATCGAGCACGCGGACGCCGGCATGCATCAGCGCACCGGTCACCGCCTCGGGCGTGCCGGACTCGTAGTCGTGGTTGCCCAGCACGGCGACGATGGGGATGTGGATCGCACCCAGCTCCTCGACCAGCACCCGGGCCTCCTCGGCCGTGCCGTAGTCGGTGAGGTCGCCACACAGCAGCAGCGCATCGGCCTCGTCGGCGGCCTGGGCGAAGAGGCTGCGCAGCGTGCCGGCGGAGTCCTTCTGGACATGGATGTCGCCGACGGCGGCAAACCGGATGTGGGAGGACGATTTGGGATTGGGCATGGCGACGCGGCTCGATGAAGGCGAGCGCCAGAATGTGCCGCGCCGCGGTTCGCCGTCATCGGCCCCATCCCGCAGCGGCTGTAGGCGCATGCCGACGTTCGATGGGGCCCTTTGCTCCGGGCCGCCGCCTGTGGCCAGCCCTAGCTTGCATGCATGTCGCCCTTCACCGCGCTCGCGCCTTCGCTGGAAGAAGAAGTCGACCCCCACGTGGCCGATTTCTATCGGCAGACCTTGCGCGCCTTGAACGGTGCGGGCATTCCCTTCCTGGTGGGCGGAACCTTCTCGCACGCGTGCTACACGGGCATCCGCCGCTCGACCAAGGACCTCGACCTGTTCATCCACCGCGAGGACTACGAACGCATCGCGCAGCTCATGCAGCGGCACGGCTGGCGCACCGAGCTGACCCATCCGCACTGGCTGGCCAAGGTGTACGACGGCCCCGAGTTCATCGACCTGATCTTCAATTCGGGCAACGGCGTGACGCCGGTGGACAAGCGCTGGTTCCGCGGCAACTGCCGCGCCGAGATCCTGGGCGTGCCGGTGCTCATCGCCAACGCGGAGGACAGCCTGCTGTCCAAGGCCTTCATCATGGAGCGCGAGCGCTACGACGGCGGCGACATCGCCCACCTGCTGGAGGCCAATGCGCAGCGGCTTGACTGGGTCAGCCTGCTCGAGCGCTTCGGCCCGCACTGGCGGGTGCTGCTGGCCCACCTCACGCTGTTCGGCTACATCTACCCCGGTCAGCGCCATCACATTCCGGACTGGGTCATGTCCCGGCTGATGGAACGCCTGGCCGATGAAATGCGCGAGCCGCCGGCCACGCACGAGAACGTGTGCGCCGGCACCCTGCTGTCGCGCGAGCAATACCTCCACGACGTGGAGCGGCTGGGCTACGTGGACGGACGCCTCACCGGCGCGAGCAGCATGACGGCCGAGGACGTGGCGTTGTGGACCGCGGACATCCACGCCAGGAAGCCGCATTGCACCGCGGGCGGGCCGTAGCCTGCGCAGTTGCGTGGGGGTTCATGCGGTGCGGGCAGCCACCAGCGCCGCCCACGGCATGCGGCGGAAAGCCACGTCGAGGCTCACGGTGCCGCCAGCGGCCGCCGCGGGCTCGCCGGTCAGCACGTTCTTCAGCACGCCCCCGTCGTGGCCTGCGGGAAGCCGCACCGCCGTGCCGCGCCACCTCGCCGCATCGGGCAGGGCCGGGGCATGGTCCATCGCTTCCCGATGCGGAAGCCCGACGAACAGCCGGCTCGCCACGATCACGAGCATGCGGTCGCCATGCAGCCGCCCGAAAGCCACGACGTGCCTCGACAACGGCCCCTCGACCTCCAGCGGTTCGTAGCTGCCCTCCTGGAACAGCAGCGGCTGCTGCCGCCGCAGCGACAGCAGCCGCCAGATGAACCAGAGCTTCGCGCGGCCGTCGTGCGGGGCCGCCGCCAGCGCACCGACCCTCTCGGCAAGAGCGTCGCCCTCGGCCACGGCATGCAGCTCGTCGAGGCGCTGCTGGCGCAGCGCGTAGTCGACCGGGCGCCGGTTGTCCGGATCGACGAGGCTCAGCTCGATGAGTTCGCTGCCCTGGTAGAGATCCGGCACGCCGGGGGAGCCGTACTTGAGCAAGGTCAGGGTCAGGCTGTTCCACGCGCCGAACCAGGCCAGCCTGTCCGCCATGCGCTGGATGTCGGACAGGCAGGCGCCTTCGCTCGGGTCGCCCAGGATCTCGCGCACGAAGGTCTCCAGCACCGCCTCGTAGTCGGCATCGGGATGGGACCATCGCGTGCGCAGCTTCGATTCGCGCGCGGCCTTCTGCATGTAGTGCCAGATGCGGTTGCTGTAGCCCGCGACTGCATCTGCGGCCAGCCCGCCCACCGGCAGGGTGCCGAGCAGCGTCTGGTAGAGCAGGTATTCGTCCGCGCGCGAGGGAGCCTCGCCGCCGGGCAGCTTCCTGTGCGCGCCGCGGCACTGCGCGTGCCATCGCGCCAGCGCGTGCATCCATTCATCGGGCATCTCGGACAGCACGTCGATCCGGTTGCGCACGTCCTCCGAGCGCTTGTTGTCGTGCGTCGAGGTGGCCAGCATCGTGTGCGGCCAGCGCAGCGCGCGATCGGCGCTGAGCGCGTGGAATTCCTCGACCTCGATGCCGAAGCGGTCGGGCTCGCCGCCCACTTCGTTGAGCGAGCAGAGCGGAAAGTAGCGGTAGAACGCGGTGTCCTCCACGCCCTTGGCCGCCACCGGCGCGCTGAACTGCTGGAAGCGCCGCGCGAAGTGGCGCGCCCGTTCGCCCAGTGCCGGCGCGGCCTGGACGGCCTCTCCCCGCAGTGCGCTGCGCACGAAGAGGAAGATCGAGCGGTCGGCATCGCCGCTGCTGCGGGCGGCCGCGTCGACGGCTTCGTCGATGACCCGCTCGTCCTGTCCCGAGAGGCCATCGACGATGTAGGTGCGATACACCGGCATGCACGAAGCCACGCCCGCGAGGGCCCGGCGCAGCGCGTTGAGCGTGTAGTCGCGCGTGCTGCGGTCGGCGCGGGCGATGCGCAGCAGCTCGGTGGCCAGCACGTTGAGCTCCGACGCCAGCGCGTTGCGCATCACCTCCCGCCGGCCCGACCGCGCCACTGCGGCAAAGTCCTGCGTGTCGCCGGTGAAGCGCTGCCAGGCGTGGAGAACATCCGACTCGGCTGCCGTATCGACCAGCACGCCGTTGGCAACGTTGGCGAAGCGATAGCCCGTGGTCCCGTGCACGTGCCAGGTCTCGGGCACTTCCTCGTTCGCGCCCGCGATCTTCTCGGCCACCACGTACAGCGGCCGCGCGGGCCGCCCTTGCGCGTCGGCAGCCGGCAGCATGAGGCCGGCACGGCGCGCATAGCCCTCCTGCAGCTTGCGGAAGTAGCCGGCGGGGTCGTAGAGCCCGTCGGGGTGGTCGATGCGCAGGCCGTCCACCGCCCCGGACGCAGCCAGCTCGAGCACGAACGACTGCGTGGCCTCGAACACCTCGTCGCGCTCGATGCGGATGGCGGCCAGGTCGTTGATGTCGAAGAAGCGCCGGTAGTTGATCTCGTCGGCTGCCATCCGCCAGTGCGCGAGCCGGTAGGCCTGCGCCTCGATCAGCCGGTGCAGTGCGTCGCGCGCTTCCGGCAAGGCGAGGTTCAGCTCCGCCACCGACGCCTGGATCGCCTGCGCCACCGCGGGGCGCCGCCGCACGAGCAGCGCAAGCCGCGCCTTGAGCAGCTCCTTGTCGCGCACACGTTCCGCGCGTTCTTCCGGCGACGCCGCATTGCGTCCGGGCAGGTGGCCGAACGCGGTGGCAAGGCTTGCGAGATGCCCGGAGGCGGTCGCATCGCCGAGCCGCGCGAGCGCCCGGTGCAGCACCGCCGGATAGCTCTCCGGCGCGAGCGGAAAGCGGTGATCGAAGTAGCGGATCGCCAGGCTGCCGGCCGCATCCTCGAAGCGAAGGATCAGTTCACCGTTTTCCAGCACCTCGCCATAGTGCCCACCGAGCACGGGCAGCAGCACCCTGCCGGCAAGCTCCACGTTGAGCGGTTGCCAATCGATGTCGAAGTGCTGAGCGAACAGCGAGGCCGGGCCGTTTTCCAGCACGTCCATCCACCATGCGTTGTCGGCGCCGAACACGCCCATGTGGTTGGGCACCATGTCCAGCAGCTGGCCAAGGCCGTTGGCCTTCAGCGCGGCAACGAAGCGCGCGAAGCCTTCGGCGCCGCCCAGCTCGGGGTTGATCTCCGCGTGCGCCACCACGTCGTAGCCATGCATGCTGCCGGCGCGCGCCCGCTGGATCGGCGAGCAGTACACGTGGCTCACGCCGAGCCTTGCGAGATACGGCAGCACGCGGATCGCCTCGTCGAAGCCGAAGTCCTTGTGGAGCTGCAGCCGGTAGGTGGCGCGCGGCACGCGGGTCTGCAGGCCCGGCGATGCCGCGTGTTCGACAACGCGCGGCCTCTGGGCACGCAGCAACCGGCCGAGGCCGCGCATGCGTTCGCCGCCGGCCAGCGCCGTGCTCGAGACGGGCAGCTTGCGCCGCCAGTTGGGATGCGTATCGACCGTGCCCGGCATGTTGGCCTGGGCGACCACCTCCGCCACGTCTTCGAGCTGGACCAGCATCAGCGCCGACGGCGAGGCCGCCAGGAATGCATGCGCCGCTTCCACGATGCGGCCGGTCGGCATCGCAAGGCCGGCGGCCTGCGCCATGTCTTCGCGCGACAGCAGGCCGGCCCGCAGCATCGCGTGCATCAGCTGCATGCGCTCGTGCGCCCGGTCCATCAGCTGTTTGTCGAAGATCGCCGGATCGGGGAACAGGCCAAGCGCGAGGCGCTCCCGAAGGTCTTGCGCCGTCCACCAGCCCGCGAAGGTCGCAAGGTCGTGCGTGCTGACCGCGGCCAGCGCGGCCGGCGGATAGGCGGCGGGCGGCTTGAATCCGCCGCCCTGCGGCTCCTTCTCGAAATACAGCAGGCGATAGGACAACACGTCGGCACGCAAGAGCGCGTCGCGCAACGCGTCGTCGACCGTGCCCAGGTCTTCGCCCACCACCATGCAGCGGTGCCGGTGGCTCTCTATCGCCACCACGGCCAGCATCTCGTCCAGCGCGTAGTGGACGTAGGCGCCCTCTTTCGCATCGCGTCCGGGCGGAATCCAGAACAGGCGCATCAGGCCCATCACGTGGTCGATGCGCAATGCACCCGCGCCACGCATGCCGGCACGCAGCGTGTCGATGAAGTAGCGGTAGCCCTCCGCGCGCAGGCGGTCGGGGCGCAATGGCGGCAGGCCCCAGCCCTGTCCCGCAGGGTTGAACTCGTCAGGCGGCGCACCGATGCTGGCACCTCCGGCAAGGCCCTGCTGCAGGGCCCAGGCATCGGAACCGGCGCGGTCGACCGACACCGCCAAGTCCACGTACAGGCCAACACCCATGCCGAGCGCGCTGCAGCGCGCGGCGGCCGCAGCCAGCTGGCGGGCGGCCAGCCACTGGAGGTACTGGTGGAACTGCACGCGCTGCGCATACACCACCGCGAATGCACTCACCTCGGCGGAATCCGGGTCCTGGTAGGCACTCGGCCACGCGTGCCAGTCCCACGCGCCCCCTTCGTGCGCGAGGAAGTGGGCCTGCAGCGCTTCGAAAAGAGCGTGCCGGCGCAGCGCCTCGCCACGCTCCGCGACGAAGGCCATGAACTCCTGGCCCGTTTCGTCGGGCGGCCCTTCGGACGGCAGATGGCGCTCGCAGAAATGGCTGAACAGCAAGGCGAGCACTTCGAACTTCGCGGCAGCCACGCCGGGGTAGTCCACCAGGGGCGTTGCGCGCAAGGCGGCAAGGCGCGACTGGAAATCGGGCGAATGCACCCGCTCGCGGGCCGGCGCGCAATCGGCGAAATCCGCCACCGCCTCCACGTCGATGTAGAGCGCATTGAGCTGCAGGCGGGACGAAGGGCTGTAGGGGCTCGCGTGCTGCGGGGTACTGGCGAACAACGCGTGCAGCGGGTTGAGGCCGATGATGTCGGCGCCCTGCGCCGCCATCTGCACGGCCAGTTCTTCGAGATCGCTGAAGTCGCCGATGCCCCAGTTGCGCGGCGAGCGCAGGCTGTAGAGCTGTAGCGACACGCCCCACACGCGGCCGCCGTCGCGCACCACGGGGGGCCGGTAGCAACGGCCCGGCGAGACCAGCACCAGCGTCTCGCCGCGCAGGCCTTCGCCTTCGATGCGCAGCCTGCAGTAGCCTGCTTCGAGGCTCGATGGGAGGTGCAGGACGCGCTCGCACACATGCCCGCCGCTTTCGATGCGGCCGGTTTCGGGCAGCGCCCCGGCATCCGCTTCGCCCTGCCGCGCACGGCCTTGTTCGTCGATGAGCTCCCATCGAAGCCGGCCCGTCGAGACCGGCAGCCGCAGCGGCACCTGCCACCCGCGGCTCGACGCCTGCACGGCCACGGCCGGCGGCAGCACCTCGGCGCTGCGCGCGCGGTGTGCCGTCTCGAGGGCGTGGGCCGCGTCGGCCGCATCGCCGATGTGCATGCCGAACTCGGCGAGCAGCGCAATCAGGCTCTGCGCAGAAACCTCGCGACGAACGCCGAATGCGTCGACATAGCCGGTGTCAATGCCGAAGTGCTCGCACAGCCGCCCAAGTTCGCCTGTGACGCCGTGGTGGTGCGGTTCATGCGCCATGCAGCTCTTCCAGCGTCACATGCGCCGCGCCGCGTGCGCAGCGCAGGCTGCCCTGGCAATCGGCCGTGCCGTCGCTATGGATCACGGCGCCCGGCGGCGGCTCGACGCCATCGGCCGGCTGCGAACCGAAATGAGCGAGCAGGTACAGCCGCGCCCCAGGCTGGCCATGTTGCAAGGGCCCCAGGCTCCACTGCACCCGGAGCAGGCCATTCTCGCAGCGGTAGCTGCCCGCGCCCGCGGTACCGGCGAGCCACGGTACTACGAAGCGCTGGCGCAGGCGCAGCAGTTGCGTCACCTCGCTGAGCCTCGCGAAATGCGCGCGCGCGCCGCGCTCGCGCCAGTGCAGCTTCGACGCGAGAAAGGTCGATTCGGCGTTGGGGTCCGGAATGCGCGCGCGGGCTGCCTCATCGGCAAACGCCGCGAAACCGCCGAACTCCGAACGCCGCCCGTCGGACACCGCCGCCGCCAGCTCGGGGCCGAAGTCGCAGAAATACTGGAACGGCGTGGAGGCGGCGAACTCGTCGCCCATGAAAAGCATCGGCACATGCGGGCACAGCAGCAGGCAAGCCATCGCCGCGCGCAGCAGCACCGGATCGCCGAGCGCGTGGATGCGCTCTCCGAATGCGCGGTTGCCGACCTGGTCGTGGGTCTGGAGAAACGACACGAACGCCTGCGGCGGCAGCTGCGTGCTCGACTCGCCACGCCGCTCGCCCTGGCGGAAGAGCGAGGGCTGCCCCTGGTAGACGAAGCCCTCGGCCAGCGCCTGCGCGAAACGGCATACCGGGTCGTCGGCATAGTCGGCGTAGTAGCCATCGCGTTCGCCGGTGGCCAGCACGTGCACCGCGTGGTGCAGGTCGTCGTTCCACTGCGCCGTTGCCGCGACCGGCAGGCCGTGGTCGTCGCGTACCAGCATCGAGGCCTGGTTGGCATCGTTCTCCACCACCAGGTGGATGTGGCGCTCGCGGGCGGGGCCGGCGTCCAGCGCCTCGCGGATCTCGCGCACGATGTGCGGCCGCGTTTCGTCGTGGATCGCGTGGACGGCGTCCATGCGCAGGCCGTCGAAGCGGAACTCCTCGATCCAGTAAAGCGCGTTGTGCAGGAAGAAGTCGCGCACGGTGCGCGAGCCCGGTCCGTCGAAATTGATCGCGGCGCCCCACGGCGTCCGGTGCCCGGGGTTGAAGAACTCGGGACAGTAGGCATGCAGGTGGTTGCCCTCCGGGCCGAAGTGGTTGTAGACCACGTCCAGCAGCACCATCAGGCCGAGCGAATGCGCGGCATCGACCAACGCCTTGAGATCGTCCGGCGTGCCGTAGGCGGCGTCCGGGGCGAACGGCAGCACGCCGTCGTACCCCCAATTGCGCCGGCCCGGAAAGTCGGCCAGCGGCATGAGCTCGATGGCGGTGATGCCGAGTTCGGCCAGCTCGCCGAGCCGTTCCCGCGCCGCATCGAAGGAGCCCTCCTGCGTGAAGGCGCCGACGTGCAGTTCGTAGACCACCGCCTCCTCCCACGGGCGGCCGCGCCAGGCGTCGTCGGTCCACCCGAAGCGGTGTGGGTCCATCACGGCGCTCGGGCCGTGCACGTCGTCGGGATTGAATCGCGAGGCCGGATCCGGCACGCGCGAGCCGTTGGCCAGCAGGTAGCTGTATCGGTCGCCGTGCCCTGCCTGCGGCACCAGCAGCCGATGCCAGCCGCGGTGGTCGCGCTCCATCGGCCTGGAGACCGCGCCGCCCCCGGCGGCGCGGTGTTCGAGCACGACGGACGGCTCCGAAGGCGCCCAGAGGGCGAACTCCACCCCGCCACCCCCCGCCTGCACGGTGGCGCCGAACGGCATGTGGTGCGAACGGGTGCTCATGGGATGCCTCCGGGGTTCATGGCCTCATGCCGGGCCGGTTCAACACCGCGAGCGAGCGGCATTGCAGGGGGTAGGCCGGCTGCGTCCACGCCGGGGCCGGCGTGGCGGCGTCGACGGTGGCGAGCGGCGGCGCGCTGCCGGCGGTGTCGACCAGCAGCCGCCAGGCCCCATGCGGGGTCGCCGGCAGCGTGAAGGGAATCTCGTCGTGGTGGGCGTTGAACAGCACCAGGAAATCGTCGTCGTGCTGCGCCTCGCCGCGCGGCCCGCGGTCGACGATGCCGCCGCCGGGGATGTACATCGCGATGCAGCGCGCGTTCGCGTCGTTCCAGTTCTCGGGCCGCATCTCCGTGCCGTCGGGCTTGAGCCAGTGCACGTCGGTCACGCTCTCGCCTTCCGCCGGCCGGCCCGCGAAGAACGAACGGCGCCGGAACGATGGATGCGCTCGGCGCAGCGAGATCATGCGTTCGACGAAGCTCGTGAGCGCCGAACTCTCCGGCGAGGGCATCCAGTCGAGCCAGCCGATCTCGTTGTCCTGGCAATAGACATTGTTGTTGCCCTGCTGCGTGTGGCCGCGCTCGTCGCCCGCCAGCAGCATCGGCACACCCTGCGAGAGCAGCAGCGTGGCCAGCAGGTTGCGCTTCTGCCGCTCGCGCAGCGCGAGCACTTCGGGGTCGTCGGTGGGGCCCTCGGCGCCGCAGTTCCACGAGACGTTGTGGTTGTTTCCGTCGCGGTTGTCCTCGCCGTTGGGCTCATTGTGCTTATCGTTGTACGAGACGAGGTCGTGCAGCGTGAAGCCGTCGTGCGCGGTCACGAAGTTGATGCTGGCGGTGGGCTTCTTGCCGGACCAGCCGTACAGGTCCTCGGAGCCGGTGACGCGCCTGGCCATCTCGCCGAGCAGGCCGCCATCGCCCTTCCAGAATCCGCGCATGCCGTCGCGGTACTGGTCGTTCCATTCGGCCCAGCCGAGCGGGAAGTTGCCCACCTGGTAGCCGCCGTGGCCCAGGTCCCAGGGCTCGGCGATGAGCTTCACGCGGTTGAGCGTCGGGTCCTGGCGGATCGCGTCGAAGAAGCCGCCGAGGTTCTCGACCTTGCCCGACTCGCGCGCCAGCGCCGAGGCCAGGTCGAAGCGGAAGCCGTCGACGTGCATCTCCTCGGCCCAGTAGCGCAGCGAGTCCATCACCAGCTGCAGCGCGTGCGGGTGCTCCAGGTTCACGGTGTTGCCGCAGCCGGTGAAGTCGTCGTAGTAGCGGCGGTTGTCGGCGTTGGCGATGTAGTAGGAGGCGTTGTCCACGCCGCGCATCGACAGGGTGGGTCCGAGCTGGTTGCCCTCGCAGGTGTGGTTGTAGACCACGTCGAGGATCACCTCGATGCCTGCCGAATGCAGCGTCTTCACCATGGTCTTGAACTCCTTCACCTTGCCCGAGGCGCTGTAGCGCGTCTCGGGCGCGAAGAAGGCCAGCGTGTTGTAGCCCCAGTAGTTCTGCAGGCCGCGCTCGGCAAGGTGCCGGTCGTTGAGGAAACTGTGCACCGGCAGCAGCTCCACCGTGGTCACGCCCAGGCGCTTGAGGTAGTCGACCACCGGCGCGCAGCCCAGGCCGGCGTAGGTACCGCGCAGCGCGGGCGGCACGTCGGGGTGCGTCATGGTGAAGCCGCGCACGTGCATCTCGTAGATCACCATGTCCTGCCACGGCACGAGGGGGCGGCGGTCGTCTCCCCAGGTGAAGGCGGTCTCGAGCACGCGGCCCTTGGGCATCAGCGGCGCGCTGTCGCGGCGATCGAAGGAAAGGTCCTCGCGCTTGCTGCCCACGGTGTAGCCGTAGAGCGCGTCGCCCCAGCGCAGCTCGCCCGCCAGGTCCTTCGCATACGGGTCGACCAGCAGCTTGTTGGCGTTGAAGCGGTGCCCCTCCTCCGGCTTGTAGGGGCCGTGCACGCGGTAGCCGTAGGCTTGGCCGGGGCGCGCCTCGGGCAGGTAGCAATGCCATACGCCGTCGGTGCGTTCGCGCATCGCGATGCGCTGCAGCTCGTGGCGTCCGCGCTCGTCGAACAGGCACAGCTCGACGCCGCTCGAATGCTGCGAGAACAGGGCGAAATTGACGCCCCCTCCGTCCCAGGTGGCGCCGCGCGGATACGGTCGGCCGGGCCAGACGGCCGTGATCGACGGATTGGGTTTTCGTGTCATTCAGTGCGGCAGGCGATCGTTGCCGGGACGCGGGGTGGAACTGTCGACAGTGGTCACGTTCGGCGGCGGCTTGCCGCCCCTGATCTGCCTCGGCCACCAGTGTTCGATCTGCGCCTTCGCCCAGTCCTTGCCTGCCAGTCCGAAGGCCAGGGCGAGCGCGAAGACCACGCCGGCGAGGATCACGAGGAAGCTCTCGCGCACGATGTCGCCGCCGACCTTGATCTGGTCGAGCGCGATCAGGATCACGAAAGCCATCACCGCGTACTGCGCCACCTTGCCGAAGAGGGCCGCGTCCTGCATCTGGATGCCGCGGAAGTAGCTCGACACCGCGTCGCCCACGAAGCGCGCGAAATAGGAGCCGAAAGCCAGCACCAGCAGCGCCACGAACACGTTCGGCACGAACCAGACGATGCGCCCGAGCAGGTCGGCGATGTAGCTCAGCCCCATGCCGTTGAAGGCGATGAGCAGCGAGGCGAAGATCACCAGCCAGTACGCGAGGATGCCGAACAGGCTGCTGGTGTCCCCCGCGAGCCCGCCCTGGCGCAGGAAGTTGTCGAGCCCCGCGCGCTCGGTCAGCACGTTGAAGTTGACGGCGCGCAGCGCCCTGGTCACCGCGAAGCGCACCGCCTTGGCGACCAGCCAGCCGGCGATGACCACGACCACCGCGATCAGCAGGCGCGGCACGAAGGCGCCGACCTGGTAGAGGATGGCGCGCAGCGGCTCCAGGTGAATGCCGAAGTTTTCCATGGTGTGAGCTCCCTTGGGGTTGCGTCGACAACGTCAGGCGCGGGACGGTTGGATGAGCGCGAGCACGCCTTGCAGCGGCACCTGCGCCCAATCGACACGGTTGTCGAGTTCGTAGCGCAACTCGTAAAGGGCTTTCTCGAGTTCGAACAGCGCGAGCAGTTCGCCGTCGAGCGCCCCGCCGTAGCCCGCCAGGAAAGCTTCGCGCGTCGCCTGCTCCCACGCGACGGCCGGGGCGGCCAGCCGCTCGGCCTCGTCGGGGTTCTGCGCCACCCGGCGCAGCGCCGACCAGCGCGCGTAGTTGAACGAGCGCAGCATGCCGGCCACGTCGCGCAGCGGCGAGCTCTTGGTGCGTCGCTCCTCGAAGCTGCGCGCGGGCTCGCCCTCGAAATCGATGATGACGAAATCGTTGTCCTTCACCAGCACCTGGCCGAGGTGGTAATCGCCGTGGTAGCGGCTCTTGATGCCGGTGCCTTCCACCGGCCGTCTCGCCTCGATGCCGGCCTGCAGCGTGCCGGCCGCCGCGAGCAGCGTGCGTGCGTCGGCCTGCACCGTGGGCGGCAGCAGGTCGAGCCGTTCGCGCAGCAGCGCGAGCGTTGCCTCAGCGTCGCTCGCGGCATGGGCCCTGAACCCGGCGAAGTCGGCAGACGCCAGCGGCTCGGGGTCGAATGCGGCGGCGCCCGTGCGCACGGCGAGCGCCTGGTGCAGCTCGGCCGTGCGGCGGCCCAGCGTGGCCATCAGCGCGAGGAAGCCGCCGTGCACCTCGGACACGGCGGGCGCGCCGCCGTCGGTGGTGGCCACGTCGCGCAGGAAGCGCTCGAGGTAGCCGAGCGTGTAGTCCCAGCCGTCGCCCTGGTTGGACACGTAGCTCTGCACCATGGCGAGCGTGATCGTGCGGCCGTCGTTCGCCATGTACTCGAGCGCGCCGAGCACCGGCACGCAGTGCGGGTAGCGCGCCACCTCGGTCAGGAAGCGGCCCATCTCCAGCTCGGGGTTGATGCCTTCGCGCACGTGCCGATAGCCCTTGAGGAACAGGGTCTCGTCCAGCGTGACCACCGTGTTGCTGCTCACGCCGCTCGGGCGGCCCACGGGCAGCGCGTCGATGTCGGCGCCGACTTGCGCGAAGGCCGCCGTCGGCTTGAAGACCAGCCTGCCGTTCGCCGTCGCAAGCTCGGTCCCCTTGCCGATGGCACGCACCAGCTCGCGGCAGAAGGCCTCGTCGTAGAAGGCGTCGCCCATCAGCCCGACCTGCGCCTGCTGCCGCACCTTCGCGATCGCGGCCTGCGCCACGCCGGCCATGCGCTCCTCGTCGCGCTCTTCCCACGCCAGCGCGAGCGGCATGAAGTAGGCGGCCCCGCCGGGCGGGCCGTCGAGGTCCAGCAGCGGCAGCATCCAGCTCAGGCCGCCGACCTCCCACACGGCATGGTCCACCAGCCGCGCGCGCCCGATGGCCGTGCCCTTGGAGGCGTACCAGCGCTGGATCTCGATGTGGCGCGGCAGGATCTCCAGCTCGAACTGGTTGCGCATGCGTTCGGCCATGTTGATGCGCCAGGGCATCACGCGGTCGCGGAAGAAGCTGGTCCAGCCGTCGAACAGCACCAGCGTGGGCCACTCCTGCAGAGCCACGCCTTCCTGGTGCCAGCTCGGCGCATCGGCCTCGGCGGCGAGCTTGAACCAGTAGAAGCCGTACGAAGCCAGTGTGAGCAGGTACGGCAGCTCGCCGATGGGCGGGAACGGTGCGCGCCCCAGCATCTCGATGGGCACGAAACCCTTGAACTCCGACAGGTCCAGCTCCACCGGCTGGGCCGCGCGCGACAGGTTGAACACCGTCAGCACCACGTCGCTGTCGTACTCGCTCAGGTAGGCCAGGATCTTGCGGTTGCCGGGCTTCAGGAAGCGGCGCCTGCCGCGCCCGAAGGCGTGGCTGGTCTTGCGCACAGCGAGCATGCGCCGGGTCCAGTTGAGCAGCGAGCTGCTGTCGCGCGCCTGGGCCTCGACGTTGAGCGCCTCGTAGCCGAACATCGCGTCCATGATCGGCTGCAGGTAGAGGCGCTGCGGGTCGGCGCGCGAGAAGCCCGCGTTGCGGTCGGGGCTCCATTGCATCGGGGTGCGCACGCCATTGCGGTCGCCCACGAACACGTTGTCGCCCATGCCGATTTCGTCGCCGTAGTAGATGATGGGCGAGCCCGGCATGGACAGCAGCATGCCGTTCATGAGCTTCACGCGATCGGGGTCGTTCTCCATGAGCGGCGCGAGCCGGCGGCGGATGCCCAGGTTGATGCGCGCGCGCATGTCGGCGGCATACATGGTGTACATGTAGTCGCGCTCCTTGCTGGTCACCATCTCGAGCGTCAGCTCGTCGTGGTTGCGCAGGAAGATGGCCCACTGGCAGCCCTCGGGGATGTCGGGCGTCTGCGCCATGATCTCGACGATCGGGTGCCGGTCTTCCTGTGCGATGGCCATGTACATGCGCGGCATCAGCGGGAAGTGGTAGGCCATGTGGCACTCGTCGCCGTCGCCGAAGTACTCGCGCACGTCCTCGGGCCACATGTTGGCCTCGGCCAGCAGGAAGCGGTTGCGGTACTGCGCATCGATGGCCGCGCGCAGCCGCTTGATCACCGCATGGGTCTCGGGCAGGTTCTCGTTGCTGGTGCCGTCGCGCTCCACGAGGTAGGGAATGGCGTCGAGCCGGAAGCCGTCCACGCCCATGTCGAGCCAGAAGCGCATGGTCTTGAAGATGGCTTCCATCACCGCCGGGTTGTCGAAGTTCAGGTCGGGCTGGTGGCTGAAGAAGCGGTGCCAGAAGTACTGCTTGGCCACCGGGTCCCAGGTCCAGTTCGACGTCTCGGTGTCGGTGAAGATGATCCGCGTGCCCTGGTAGATCTGGTCGGTGTCGCTCCACACGTAGAAGTTGCGCTCGGGCGAGCCGGGCGGTGCGAGCCGCGCGGCCTTGAACCACGGGTGTTCGCTCGAGGTGTGGTTGATGACCAGCTCGGTGATCACGCGCAGGCCCCGCTTGTGCGCCTCGGCCAGCATCTCGCGGAAGTCGTCGAGCGTGCCGTACTGCGGGTGCACGTCCTCGTACTCGGAGATGTCGTAGCCGTCGTCGCGCAGCGGCGAGGGGTAGAAGGGCATCAGCCAGATGGTGTTGACGCCCAGCTCCTTCACGTAGTCGAGCTTGGCGGTCACGCCCTTGAAGTCGCCCATGCCGTCGTTGTTGGAGTCGAAGAAGGCCTTGACGTTGAGCTGGTAGATCACGGCGTCGCGGTACCACAGCGGATCGTCGCTGTTGTCGATCTCGACGGTTTCGAGCGCGATGTGCGAGACGGGTGCATTCATGGGCCGGCGACCTCCTCACAGGAAATAATCGAAGTCGCGCTCGTCGCCATGGCGCCGGCGGACCACGAAGATGTGTGCGGGCACGCTGCGCGGATCGAGCCGCACGTAGTGCCAGTCGCCCTGCCAGGTGAAGCGCTGGCCGCTCAGCAGGTCGTGCATCTGGAAGGCCCGCGAGGAAGGAACGCCGACGCTGCCGGGTTCCAGCCCGAGCCAGCCCGACTGCGGCTCGTGCGGATCGAGGTTGACGACGGTGACGATCACGTTGAGGCCGTCCGGCGATTCCTTGGCATAGGCCAGCAGCCGGTCGTTGTCGATGTGCAGGAAGCGCAGGCTCCGGTCCCGCTGCAGCGCCGGGTTCTCTCGGCGGATGCGGTTCACCCGCGCGATGAAGGGGGCGAGGCTCGCGGGATCATCGTGGTTCCAGTGGCGCAGCTGGTACTTCTCGGAGTCGAGGTATTCCTCGCTGCCGGGTCCGCGCGGCAGGTGCTCGCGCAACTCGTAGGCCGGCCCGTAGATGCCGTAGTTGGCCGCCAGGGTGGCCGCCAGCACGAGCCTGGCCATGAACACCGCGGGCTCGCC
Organism: Variovorax sp. Varisp36; assembly: GCF_047304235.1. NCBI lineage: Bacteria > Pseudomonadati > Pseudomonadota > Betaproteobacteria > Burkholderiales > Comamonadaceae > Variovorax > Variovorax sp. Varisp36. Next base: position 48,069 of record NZ_JBGLYU010000005.1, on the reverse strand, counting down.
GGTCTGCAGCTGCTCGTGCAGGATGTCGGGCGTGTTGGGCCAGGCATTCGGGCGGAAGTAGTCGATGCCGGGGGCGCTCGAAAGCTCGGTGAAGTACTCCAGCAGCTCCTGCTTGGTGTTGCGCCAGGTGAAGTAGGTGTACGACTGCGAGAAGCCCAGCTTCGCGAGCCGGTGCATCACCTTGGGCCGCGTGAAGGCCTCGGCAAGGAAGATGGTGTCCGGGTGCTCGCGCTTCACCTCGCCGATGGCCCACTCCCAGAACGGGAAAGCCTTGGTGTGCGGGTTGTCCACCCGGAAGATGCGCACGCCCTCCCCGATCCAGTGGTCGATCACGCTCTTGAGCTCGGCCCACAGCTCGCGCCATTCCTTGCACTCGAAGTTGAACGGATAGATGTCCTGATATTTCTTGGGCGGGTTCTCGGCGTATTGCACGCTGCCGTCCGGGCGCCAGCGGAACCAGTCGGGATGCTCCTTCACGTAGGGATGGTCGGGTGCGCACTGGAAGGCGATGTCGAGCGCGATCTCGAGGCCGTGTTCCGCGGCGCGTGCAAGCAGCCGCCGGAAGTCTTCGGGCGTGCCGAGCGCCGGAAGGATCGACTTGTGCCCGCCTTCTGCCGCCCCGATGGCCCATGGGCTTCCCACGTCTTCGGGGCCGCTGGCGAGCGCGTTGTTGGGACCCTTGCGCTGCACGCGGCCGATCGGGTGGATCGGCGGGAAGTACAGCACGTCGAATCCCATCGCCGCGATGGCCGGCAGGCGTGCTTCGACATCCTTGAAGGTGCCGTGCACGCCCGGCTGGGGACTGGTGGAGCGCGGGAACAACTCATACCAGGTGCTGAAGCGCGCGCGCTCCCTGTCGACGGCCAGCGGCAGCTCGATGGGGTAGCGCGCCTCATGCCGCCTGTCGGGATGGCGGCGCACGAGCGCGGCATATTCCTCGTCGAGCGCCAAGGCCTTGAGCGAACCGATGTCGCAGCCGGGATCGGCCGCCATGGCGTCGAGCTCGGTCGCCCAGCGCTGCAGCTCGACGCGGTCGGTACCCTCCGCCCGCGCGGCGGCGGCGGCGATTTCGAGCGCACCGATCTGGGCCGCGATGCGCACGTCCGCGGGATCGACGCGCCGCGTGAGTTCGTGGTGCCACGAGTCGAAGGAATCCACCCACGCAACGCAGGTGTAGACGTAGCGACCGAGGGACGGCGGCGAGAACGCGGCCTCCCACACGTCGTTGCCGAGCGGCTTCATCGGTACTTCGCGGAAGTCGGCCTGCTCGTGCGCGCGCCAGCACAGCTGCACCCGCAGCACGTCGTGCCCGTCGGTGAAGCAATGGGCGCGAACCCGGACCCGCTCGCCGACGACGCACTTGACGGGAAACCGCCCGTTGTCCACGCATGGCAGGACGGCATCGATCACGGCGCGCACGGCGCCCTTCTCGATGTCTGCCGCCGCGGGTACGGGACGCGTCGCAAAGATGTTCTTCATGAGGCGCTGTGCTCCAGGATCAGCGTGGACAACGGCGGCAGCGTCAGGCACACCGATTGCCTTCGGCCGTGCGAACGCACGGGGGCCGCTTCGACGCCCCCGAAATTGCCCCAGCCGGAGCCGCCGAATTCGGTGGCGTCGGTGTTGATGAGCTCGCGCCAGTGGCCGCCGAGCGGCACGCCCAGCAGGTAGTTGGTGCGCGGTACCGGGGTCATGTTGCTCACGACGAGCAGCGGCGGACTGCCGTCGCTCGCCTTGCGCAGGAACGCGAACACGCTGGCGTCGGCATCGTCGGCAGCAATCCATTCGAATCCCGGCGACGAAAAATCCAGCTGATGGAGCGCGGGCGCGCCGCGGTAGACGTGGTTGAGCCGGGCCACCAGGCGCTGCAGCCCGCCGTGCCCCTCGAGCTCGCACACCCACCACTCGAGCTCGCCGTCGTGCGTCCATTCACGGCGCTGGCCGAATTCACCGCCCATGAAGAGCAACTTCTTGCCCGGATGCGCCCACATGAAACCGAACAGCGCGCGCAGGTTGGCGAACTGCTGCCATTCGTCGCCCGGCATCTTGTTGAGCAGCGACCCCTTGCCATGCACCACCTCGTCATGCGAGAGCGGCAGCACGAAGTTCTCGTGAAAGGCGTACACCAGCGAGAAGGTCAGCTTGTGGTGGTGGTACTTGCGATGGACCGGCTCTTCCTTCATGTACGCCAGCGCGTCGTGCATCCAGCCCATGTTCCATTTCTCGCCGAAGCCGAGGCCGTCCATGTCGGTGGGCCGCGATACGCGCGGCCACGCGGTCGATTCCTCCGCCACCGTGATGGCGTCGGGATGCTCGCGGTAGACCGCCCGGTTCAGCGTCTGGATGAAATCGATCGCCTCCAGGTTCTCCCGGCCGCCGTGGCGATTGGGAATCCATTCGCCATGCCCGCGCGCGTAGTCGAGATAAAGCATCGAGGCGACGGCATCCACGCGCAGGCCGTCGACGTGGTACAGGTCGAGCCAGAACAGGCCGGAAGACACCAGGAAGCTGCGCACCTCGGGCCGGCCGTAGTTGAAGATGCTTGAATTCCATTCCGGATGGAAACCCTGGCGCGGATCGGCATGTTCATAGAGGTGCGTACCGTCGAAATACGCAAGGCCGTGCTCGTCCGTCGGAAAGTGCGAAGGCACCCAGTCGAGCAGCACGCCGATGCCCTGCTGGTGCAGGTGATCGACGAGGTACATGAAGTCCTGCGGCGAGCCGAAGCGCGACGTGGGCGCGAAGTAGCCGGTGGTCTGGTAGCCCCACGACCCGTAGAACGGATGCTCGGTCACGGGCATGAGCTCCACGTGCGTGAAGCCCATCTCGTTCACATAGGCGGCGAGCTGGCGCGCGAGCTCCCGGTAGTCCAGGAACCGCCCGTCGCGGCGGCGCCATGAGCCAAGATGCACCTCATAGACCGACATCGGGGCGTCGAGCGCATTGCGCGAGCCGCGCGTGGACATCCACTGCGCGTCCGCCCATTCGTACGAAAGCTCGCAGATGCGCGATGCGGTCGCGGGTGGCGGCTCGGCACTGAAAGCGACCGGGTCGGCCTTGTCCACCGAGTAGCCGCCGTAGCGGGATCGAATGCGGTATTTGTAGGCCTGGCCGATGGTGGCATTGGGAGCACGGCCTTGCCATATGCCGGTGCCATCGGCACTGGGCCTCAGCGGATCGGCATCGCCGGACCAGTAGTTCCAGTCTCCCACCACCGACACCGACTCTGCATTCGGCGCCCACACGGCGAAATGGGCGCCGCCCTCTTTGGAGGGATGGCAACCCAGCACGTCATACAGGCGGGAGTGGGTCCCCTCGCGGAAAAGATGGACGTCTTGCTCGTTCTGGAGTGAATGATTCAACGGCACCGGCAACCCTCGGATTGAAGCCGGCGGAACGATGGTCAAGGAACGACGTCGGTTTCCGCAGGGCTTGGTGCCAATCTGCAGCGAGCCAAGGCAGCGCAGGTACGGCCTGCACCGCCTCGTCTTGTCGGAGAGTTGCCTGTTCGCCGGGGTTTCGCTTCGCGCAGCGTGCAGGACATTTGGCATAACGCCTGGTGCCCGGGGCGACGCCGCGCACTGGAAAGGGGCGCTCAGCGCGCAATCGGAATGATGGGCGGAGGCCTAATGACTTACTGCGCAGTCTTGTCCTGTGGCTGGTCGTGCGGCAGCGGCTCGGCATCGAAGCGCTCGAACCCGCAGTAGCAGAGAAAGTGGCGATTGGCGGCTCGGCCGAACAGCGTCATGCCGAGCTTGCCTGCCAGCTCGTGCCCCATCGCGGTGACGCCATTGCGCGAGACGATGATCGGCACACCCATGTGGGCCGACTTCATCACCATCTCGCTCGTCAGACGCCCTGTCGTGTAGAAGACCTTGTCGCCACCGTCGACGCCATGGACCGCCATCCACCCTGCGATGGTGTCGATGGCGTTGTGCCTTCCGACGTCTTCCACGAACACCAGCATGTCGGTTCCGCGGAACAACGCACAGCCGTGCACCGACCCTGCGCGCCGATGCACGCTGTTGCGCGATCTCATCAGTTCGAGAACCCGCAGCAGCGTGCCTTGGGCGATGCGTGCCGATTGCGCCGGCGGCAGGCGGACGGAGTCGAGCTGGGCCATCGCATCGCCGAAAACGGTGCCTTGTCCGCAACCTGTCGTCACGACCCGGCGCGCGGTCTTCTCCCCGAGTCTGGCGACGCCGCGATGCGACTTCACGGCGGCCGCATCCACACTCCAGTCGACATCGATGCTCTCGATGTCGCTTGCGCGCTGGATCAGGTCCTGATTCAGCAGATAGCCCAACACCAGCAACTCCGGCGAGGCGCCCAAGGTCATCAGCGTGACGAGCTCGCGCTTGTCCACGAAAACGGTCAACGGCCGCTCCGCCGGAATATCGATGTCGCGCCGTTCTCCGTGCTGGTCGACGATCTCGATCCGGCGCAACAGCGGGCTGCGCGCCTGGTTCAGGCGAGGCGTGCCGGCACGCGTGGAGAGCTGTACCGCATCAAAGGCCAGCGGCGCTTCGTCTTCAGGTGGGGCCATGCAGGAATCCTACGCCACCGGACTGCCGCCACATGCCGGATCCGCGGGCCTCCCGTCGAAGGGGATACTTCTCGCAGGCTTTCATGCCATCGGCTATCGTTCGTTCGATGCCTTCCTCGGACACTCCTGCCGCCAACGGCCGCCCGGCGCTCGACGTCGCGGTGGTCATGCGCCGCGAGCGCCTGCACGGCCCCTCGAGCCACTGGCAGCCCTGGCGCTGGACGCTCGACAGCGTGCTGCCCGACGAGCCCGGCTTCGGCACCGAGCCGCGCCTCCTGCGCAATGACGGCGGCGAGCAGCACTGGCTGCATCCCGGCTTCAAGGTCGAGCTGTTCCGCGACGAAGCCGAGGGCTACCACCTCAACGCGATCACGCCAACGCCGTGCTGGTTCGTGCTGTGGCGCATGGACGAGGAGGCAACGCTCGCGTCCGAGCCCATCCCCCGACCGGTCGTGGTGACTCTGAGCTACTACGAGGCCGGGCGCTGGCTCGATGCGCAGGAAACGGTAGAACAGGTTCCGGCACCTGCAGAGGTGGTCGACTGGGTGCGCGCCTTCGTGGACGAGCACTACGTGATCGAACCCAAGCGCCGCCGGCGGCCCGAGAGCTTCCGGTCGCTGGTCGACCGTTTCGGCAACGCCGCGAGCGTGACGACCGAGAAGAAGCGCGGGCGGGGCGCTGGCGATGTCTGAGGGTTTTCTCGGACGGTGGTCGCGCCGCAAGCAGGAGGTGCGGGCGGCCGAGACCGCCGTGGAAGAGAAGGCCCCGCCGGCAGCGGCACCTGTTCCGACGCCAGCGGCGGCACCCGCCCCCGTCGCGGAGGCTGCCGCCCTGCCCCCGGCGGGTGAACAGGAAGCTCCGCCGCCACTGACGCTCGCCGACGTGGACGAGTTGGGCATCGAGTCGGACTACAAGCCCTTCCTGGCCAGGGAGGTCGCGCCCGAGGTCAAGAACGCGGCCTTGCGCAAGCTCTTTTCCGATCCGCATTTCAACGTGATGGACGGCCTCGACACCTACGTCGACGACTATTCCCGATCCACCCCCGTGCCCGAGAGCGTGCTGCGCCAGATGGCGAGCGCCAAGTTCCTCGAGCTCTTCGACGAGGCGCCCGAGGACACTCCCCCGGAAACCCCCGACGACGCCGAGGCAGCGAAAGTGGCACAGTCCAGGGAATGTGAAACGCTTCCCAGCCCGCCGGTTGCCGAAATGCAGCCCGCCAGCCAAGAAACCGATGACCACCACGCTGATTTGCGACTGCAACCGGACGATGCCGCTCGAGCCGAAGACCCTCGGCGCGGCACTGGCTGAAACGCTTCCGCTGCATTCGTCGCTGTGCCGCCGCGAGGCGACTTCCTTCCAGCGCGCCATCCAGTCCGGCGACGAGGTCGTGGTCGCCTGCACCCAGGAAAAACGGCTGTTCGGCGAACTCGCCACGCAGACGCCCGACGCGACCTCGCCGGTCCGCTTCATCAACATCCGCGAGACGGGCGGCTGGAGCCGCGACGCCAAGAGCGCGATGCCGAAAATCGCCGCGCTGCTGGCCGCCGCCAGCCTGCCCGAGCCGGAGCCCGTCCCGACCGTGAGCTACACCAGCCAGGGCCGCCTGCTGATCATCGGTCCGCTCGACGAAGCCGAGCGCGCCGCGGCACTGCTCGGCGACACGCTCGACGTGACCTTGCTCGCGCAGGGTCCCGGTGCAGTCGGCGGCGCACAGGCGCGCCGCTGGCCGGTGATAGCCGGGCGCATCGATTCGCTCACCGGCTGGCTCGGCGCCTTCACGCTGCACTGGACGCGCGACAACGCGATCGACCTCGACCTGTGTACCCGCTGCAACGCCTGCGTCGTTGCCTGCCCCGAGCAGGCCATCGGGCTGGACTATCAGATCGACAACGCGCGCTGCACCTCGCACCGCGATTGCGAGCGCGCCTGCAGCGCGGCGGGCGCCATCGATTTCAGCCGCAAGCCCCAGGCGCTCGATGCGGCGTTCGACCTCGTGCTCGACCTTGGCCCCGCGCCGCTCATCGACTGGCACGCGCCGCCGCAGGGCTACTTCCACCTGTTCGGCGGCGTCGCGCATGCCGATGGCCTGCAGACGCTGCTGCGCGTGCGCGAACTGGTCGGGGAATTCGAAAAGCCCAAGTTCTTCGACTACAAGCAGAAGCTCTGCGCGCACAGCCGCAACGAGGTGGTCGGCTGCAATGCCTGCATCGACGTGTGCTCGGCCCATGCCGTGAGCAGCGACAAGGAACGCCAGCGCATCGTGGTCAACCCGAACCTGTGCGTGGGCTGCGGCGCCTGCACCACGGTGTGCCCGACGGGCGCGCTGGGCTACACCTACCCGCGCGCGCCCGACCAGGGGCTCAAGCTGCGCAAGCTGCTCGCCACCTATGCATCGGCGGGCGGCCGCGACGCCGCGCTGCTGCTGCACAGCCAGGAAGGCGGCCAGGCGCTGCTCGAGCAACTCGGCCGACAGGCGCAGCTCGGCAAGGCGCAGGGCGTGCCGGCGCAGGTGATCCCCGTGGACCTCTTTCATGCGGCCAGCACCGGCATCGACCTGTGGCTGAGCGCGATCGCCTTCGGCGCCTCGCAGGTGGCGGTGCTTTGCACCGGAGAGGAAGCGCCGCAGTACCTCGCGGCACTCAGGCAGCAGATGGACATCGCGCAGGCGCTGTTGCTGGGCCTGGGCTACACCGGCACGCACTTTCGCGTGATCGAAGCCGACTCGCCCGCCGTTCTGGATGCCGCGCTGGCCAGCTTGCGCACGACCACGCAGCGCGTGCCGGTCGCCCCCGCCCGCTTCGCCGTCGGTGCCGACAAGCGCGACCGGCTCGAGATGGCGCTCGACCATCTGATGGGCACGGCGCCCGCCCTGCAGACGCAGCTCGACGCACCGCTGGCTTTCGGGTTGCCGGCAGGATCGCCCCTGGGCGCCATCGCGGTCGACAGGGACAAGTGCACGCTGTGCCTGGCCTGCGTCGGCGCCTGCCCGTCGGGCGCGCTGCTGGACAGCCAGAGCGCACCGCAACTGCGCTTCATCGAAAAGAACTGCGTTCAATGCGGCTTGTGCGAGACCACATGCCCCGAAGACGCCGTCTCGCTCTTGCCGCGCCTGCTGGCCGCGCCCGAGCGCAAGCAGCAGGTGCTTCTGAACGAGGCCAAGCCCTGGGTCTGCATCCGCTGCAGCAAGCCCTTCGGTACCCAGAAGGCGATCGAGGCCATGCTCGGCAAGCTGGCCGGGCATGCGATGTTCCAGGGCGAAGCGCTGGAGCGCCTCAAGATGTGCAGCGACTGCCGCGTCATCGACCTCTACAGTGCCACCAACGAAGTGAAGATCGCCCCGCTATGAGCCAGACCTTTCCCGCCTCTTCCGCACTCGACGAGGAGGTGGCCCGGGCGGAGCTCTACGGCCTGCTGGCGCGGCTCTGGTACGCCGCACCCGATGCCGGGCTGCTGGAGGCCTTCCAGGTGGCGCCCACCGAGGCGCCGGCCGCGGGCGCCTTTCTCGAGGAACCGTGGCGCCAGCTGGTCGGCATCGCGCGCGACACGAGCGCGGCCGCCGCGCACGACGAATACGACGCGCTCTTCGGCGGCATCGGCAAGCCCGAGGTCTTCCTCTTCGGCTCGCACTACCTGAGCGGCTTTCTCAACGACAAGCCGCTCGTGCAGTTGCGCAACGACCTCGACCGGCTGGGCCTGGCGCGCACCGAGACCACCTGCGAGACCGAGGACCACATCGCCTGCCTGTTCGAGGTCATGCGCTACCTGATCGCCGGCGAAGACGTAGCGGTCGCCAACCTCACGCAGCAGCAGGCCATCTTCTCGAAGCACATCCAGCCCTGGCTGCCAGCGCTGTGCGAGGCCGTTTCGCAGCATCCGAAGGCCCGGTTCTACGCGGCGCTCGCCGTCTTCACGCGCGCGTTCGGCGACGTCGAGGCACAGGCCTTCGACATGCTGGCCTGAGGCCACGGAACGCAAGGGCTATTCAGGTTGCTCACCGGTTGCTGCTGGTCTAGTATTTGTAAGGGCGGACGGGTTTCCCTTCTCTCGTCGGGCCCAGCCACTCCAGGGGTCAGCATGCAGGACAGCCAAAATACCGGCCTCGAGCCGGCATCCCGTCGGGGATTCTTCCTCGGTGCCGCAACGGCCGGCGTCGCCGCAGTGGCCGTCACGGCGCTTCCGAAGGTGGTCGAGACGCCCGTCGCCGCCCCCTCCCCCTTGCCACCCGCGCCTGAAAACGGCGGCGGCTATTCCCTGAGCGAGCACGTCAAGCGCTACTACGCGACCGCTTCAGCCTGAGGAGTCCCTGTTGTGCTTCTGACCAGAAAATCCCCGGGCACCGCAAGTCAACGTGCCTGCGACGCGCCCCCCAATGCGTCGCCCTTCGTCCACAGCCTTCGGCGCGGCCTCGCGAACGTGCTGCCGACGATGGACCGGCGCGCCTTCCTGCGGCGCTCCGGCCTCGGTGTCGGTGTGGGCCTGGCCGCCAGCCAGCTTACGCTGATCCAGAAAGCCAGGGCCGCTGACGGCAAGCCCGCGGCCATCGGCGCCGGCAAGATCGAGGTGAAGCGCACCGTGTGCTCGCACTGCTCGGTCGGCTGCGCGTCCGACGCCGTGGTCGAGAACGGCGTGTGGGTCCGGCAGGAACCCGTGTTCGACTCGCCCATCAACCTCGGCGCCCACTGCGCCAAGGGCGCCGCGTTGCGCGAACACGGCCATGGCGAATATCGCCTGCGCTATCCGATGAAGCTCGTCAACGGCAAGTACGAGCGCATCAGCTGGGACACAGCGCTCGACGAAATCACCGCCAAGCTCAAGGAGCTCACCAAGGCCAGCGGGCCCGACGCGATCTACTGGATCGGTTCGAGCAAGCACAGCAACGAGCAGTCGTACCTGCTGCGCAAGTTCGTGAGCTTCTTCGGCAGCAACAACTGCGACCACCAGGCGCGCATCTGCCACTCGACCACGGTCGCGGGCGTGGCGAATACATGGGGCTACGGCGCCATGACCAATTCGTACAACGACATGCGCAACGCGAAGGTCGCGATGTACATCGGCTCGAATGCGGCCGAGGCGCACCCCGTGAGCATGCTGCACATGCTGCACGCCAAGGAACACGGCTGCAAGATGATCGTGGTCGACCCACGCTTCACCCGCACCGCGGCCAAGGCCCACGAGTACGTGCGCATCCGCTCGGGCTCGGACATCGCGTTCCTGTTCGGCATCCTGCACCACATCTTCAAGAACGGCTGGGAAGACAAGCGCTACATCAACGACCGTGTCTACGGCATGGACGAGGTGCGCGCGGACGTCATGAGCAAGTGGACGCCCGACAAGGTCGAAGAGGCCTGCGGCGTCGGCGAAGCCCAGGTATTGAAGATCGCGACCATGCTGCACGAGAACCGCCCCGGCACCGTGGTCTGGTGCATGGGCCAGACGCAGCACACCATCGGCAACGCCATCGTGCGGGCTTCGTGCATCCTCCAGCTGGCGCTCGGCAACGTCGGCACGTCGGGCGGCGGCACCAACATCTTCCGCGGGCATGACAACGTGCAGGGCGCGACCGACGTCGGCCCGAACCCCGATTCGCTGCCGGGCTACTACGGCCTGGTCGAAGGGTCGTGGAAGCACTTCGCCGCCACCTGGGGCGTGGACTTCGAATGGATCAAGGGCCGCTTCGCATCGCCCGCGATGATGAGCAAGCCCGGCATCACGGTGTCGCGCTGGATCGACGGCGTGCTCGAGAAGAACGAGCTGATCGACCAGGACTCGAACCTGCGCGGCGTCTTCTACTGGGGCCATGCGCCCAACTCGCAGACCCGCGGCCTCGAGATGAAGCGGGCGATGGACAAGCTCGATCTGCTCGTCGTCGTCGACCCCTATCCGTCGGCCACGGCCGCGATGGCCGCGATGCCGGGCAGGCCCGAAGACGCCAATGCGAACCGCGCGGTCTACCTGCTGCCCGCGTGCACGCAGTTCGAAACCAGCGGATCGGTGACGGCGTCGAACCGGTCGGTCCAATGGCGCGAGAAGGTGATTGAGCCGCTGTGGGAAAGCCGCAGCGACCACATGATCATGCAGCAGTTCGCCGACCGGCTGGGCTTCGGCAAGGAGCTCAGCAAGAACTACAAGATGCAGAAGGTCAAGGGCATGGATGAGCCCGTGCCGGACGACATCCTGCGCGAGATCAACAAGTCCTGCTGGGCCGTCGGCTACTCGGGCCAGAGCCCCGAGCGGCTGCAGGCGCACATGCGCAACATGGCCGCCTTCGACGTGCGCACGCTCAAGGCCAAGGGCTCCGTCAAGGACAAGGTCAACGGCTACGACATCTCGGGGGACTACTTCGGACTGCCCTGGCCCTGCTACGGCACGCCCGAGCTGAAGCATCCCGGCTCGCCCAACCTCTACGACACGTCCAAGCACGTGATGGATGGGGGCGGCAACTTCCGCGCGAACTTCGGTGTCGAGCGCAATGGCAAGAACCTTCTGGCCGAAGACGGCTCGTACTCGCTCGGCGCCGACATCACCACGGGCTATCCCGAACTGGACCACGTGTTGCTCAAGAAGCTCGGGTGGTGGGACGAGCTCACCGAGGCCGAGAAGCCCAAGGCGGAAGGCAAGAACTGGAAGACCGACAGCTCGGGCGGCATGATCCGCGTGTTCATGAAGAACCACGGCTGCCACCCCTTCGGCAATGCCAAGGCGCGAGCCGTCGTGTGGAATTTTCCGGATGGCATTCCGCAACACCGCGAGCCGCTCTACGGCACGCGTCCCGACCTGGCCGCGAAGTACCCGACCCACGACGACAAGATGGCCTTCTGGCGCCTGCCCACGCTCTACAAGACCGTCCAGCAGAAGAACATCGCCGACAAGATCGCCGAGAAATTCCCCTACATCATGACCTCGGGCCGGCTCGTGGAATACGAGGGCGGCGGCGAGGAAACACGCTCCAACCCCTGGCTGGCCGAGCTGCAGCAGGAGATGTTCATCGAGATCAATCCGAAGGTGGCGGCCGAGAAGAACATCCGCAACGGCGAGCGTGTCTGGGTGCACACGCCCACCGGCGCCAAGCTCAACGTGCAGGCTCTGGTGACCGAGCGCGTCGGGCCCGACACGGTGTTCATGCCCTTTCACTTCTCGGGCCGCTGGCAGGGCCAGGACCTGCTCGCCTACTACCCAAAGGGCGCGGCGCCCGTCGTGCGCGGCGAGGCCATCAACACCGGCACGACCTACGGCTACGACAGCGTCACCATGATGCAAGAGACCAAGACCACTGTCTGCAACATCGAGAAAGCATGAGGAATCACCATGGCAAGAATGAAATTCGTCTGTGATTCCGAGCGCTGCATCGAGTGCAACGGCTGTGTCACGGCCTGCAAGAACGAGAACGAGGTGCCCTGGGGCGTGAATCGCCGCCGCGTGGTCACGCTCAATGACGGCCTGCCGGGCGAGAAATCGATCTCGGTGGCCTGCATGCATTGCTCCGACGCACCCTGCATGGCGGTGTGCCCCGTGCAATGCTTCTACCGCACCGAGGAAGGCGTGGTGCTGCACGACAAGGACGTGTGCATTGGCTGCGGCTACTGTTCGTACGCCTGCCCCTTCGGCGCGCCGCAATTCCCGTCGCAAGGCACCTTCGGCGCACGCGGCAAGATGGACAAGTGCACCTTCTGCGCCGGCGGCCCCGAAGCCAACGGCTCCGAAGCCGAGTTCGAGAAGTACGGCCGCAACCGCCTGGCCGAAGGCAAGCTGCCGGCCTGTGCCGAGATGTGCTCGACCAAGGCGCTGCTGGCCGGCGACGGCGACGTGGTGGCCGACATCTTCCGCACCCGCGTCGTGCAACGCGGCACGGGCGCCGAAGTCTGGGGCTGGGGCACGGCCTATGGCTCGCAGCAGGCCGGCACGCCGACCACCGGAGGCACCAAGTGAAGCGCGCGGTCGCGACCCTCGTCGTGCTCGCTTCGGGCGCGATGCTGCTTGCGGCCTGCACCGAGAAGCCGCAGACGAACGCGGAGGGCGTCAAGCACGATGCAGTGCCCTGGAGCGGCACCGGCACGCAGGCCAACACCGGCACGGCCTTCACCGCGCCCGGCTGGAAGGTGGGCGACAAGACGGCGTGGGAGCAACAGATCAAGGTTCGCTCCAACGGGCAGAACGAGTACATCCGAGAAAACTGAACCGGAGGCCGCATGAGCGTCACCATTCGCACCAGGCGGGCGTTCCACGCGCTGTTGGCGACCGCGCTCCTGGGCTGTGCGGCGGTGGCGCCGGCCCAGGACGCCAACCCGGCCGCGAGCGGCGCCGTCGCGGCTTCGCCCGCCCCTGCTTCGCCTGCTTCCGCTTCCACCGCCGCTGCCGCACCGAAGGCCGAGGGCGGCATCCGCAGCCAGAACATCTTCGAGGTCAAGCCCGAGGCCAGCGCCGACCCGAACTACCTCAACCAGACCAACGGCGAGCGCAACAAGGTGCAGCCCGGCAACAACGCACCGATGTGGCGCCAGGTGAGCGGCGGCATCACCGGCTACAGCAGCCTGCCCGTGAGCGAGGCGCCCGAGGCCGGCAACCTGATCCAGCGCTTCGTGCAGTACCCGGGCTCGCGCTTCACCAACGCGGGCGAGGCCTGGCGGCAGGTGCGCAACAACTGGATCATTCCGTACGGCGCGGCGCTGCTCTTCGTCACGCTGCTGGCGCTGGCCATCTTCCATTTCACGCGCGGGCCGATCCGGCTGCACGGCGCCGAGACCGGCCGCAAGATCGAGCGCTTCACGCCGTTCGAGCGCGCCACGCACTGGTCGAACGCGCTTGCCTTCGTCACGCTCGCGCTGTCGGGCATCGTGATGGCCTTCGGCAAGTTCTTCTTGTTGCCGGTGCTCGGCAGCGCGCTGTTCGGCTGGCTCACCTACATGCTCAAGACCGTGCACAACTTCGTCGGACCGCTGTTCGTCGTGACCACGCTGTTCATGATCTTCACCTTCATCCGCAGCAACTGGCCGCGGGCGGAAGACCTCAGCTGGCTGCGGCACGGCGGCGGCCTGTTCGGCGGCAAGGAGCCCGCGTCGCACCGCTTCAACGCCGGCGAGAAGGCCGTGTTCTGGGGCGGCGTGCTCCTTCTGGGCAGCATCGTCATCGGCTCGGGGTTGTTCCTCGACAAGCTGTTGCCGGGCTTCGTCTACACGCGCGGCGAGATGCAGATCGCGCACATGGTGCATGCGGTGGCCACGCTGCTCATGATGGCCATGATCCTGGGCCACATCTATATCGGCACGCTGGGCATGACCGGCGCCTACAAGGCGATGCGCGAAGGCTATGTCGACGAGACCTGGGCGCGCGAGCACCATCGCCTCTGGTATGACGACATCGAGGCCGGCAAGATCCCGGCGCAGCGCTCGGCGCCCCCCGACGCATCGGACCCGGCGCGGCCGGTGACCGCGCAAGGAACCTCCGCATGAAGCACACGCTGACCCTTCTCTTCGCGCTGGCTGCATCGTCCGTTTTCGCCAAGCTTCCCGCGCCCACGCCGGAAGCGCAGGCGAAGGCCGCCGAGGCTGCAGCCCGCACCGCATGGAGCACCAAGACCGACGCCTACCTGCTGTGCAAGGCACAGGACCAGGTCGCAGCCAAGTACCGCGCCAGCGCCCAGTCCGCGGGCAAGCCGGTACCGGCCGCGGCGACCACACCGCCCTGCGTGGATCCGGGCCCTTACGCCGCGGCGCCCGCGGGCGAAACCAAGCCCATCGAAGCCTCGGGCGCACATTCCCCGGCCTCCACGGCTGCATCACCGCCCAGTACGAACCAGCCCTCGGCACAGACCCATCCCGCACCCAAGAATTAAGTCAGCCGCCGCGCGCAAGCGCGGGCGAGACTGAACCTGATGCCCCCACCCGAACGAACTGCCTCGACCGATGTGCGCATGCGCGGCTTCACCCAGCGCGCGGAGGTTCCCGACGCGCTCGCCTGGATCGACGCCCACACGCCGCTGCTGCCGGGCGAATCCGTGGCGGTTGAAGAGGCCGCGGGACGGGTACTGCTGCATGAGGTGATCGCACCCATCGCGGTGCCCGAATTCGACCGCTCGGCCATGGACGGCTATGCGCTGCGCGGCGGCGAGACCACGGGGGCCGGCGAATACAACCCGTTGGAGTTTCCGATCGCGGGCCATGCCTGGCCCGGCCGGCCGTTCGATGGCGCCGTGCCCGCGGGCGCAGCCATCCGCATCATGACCGGCGCTCCGGTACCGCTGGAACTGGATGCCGTGGTGCCCGCCGAATATGCGAGCGAGCAGGACGGGCGCCTGGCCATCACGCGGGCTGTGGCACCGGGCCAGCATGTGGGCCGCGTCGGCGAGGACATCGCGCGCGGCAGCACGGCGCTGGCCGCGGGACGCCGGCTGCGACCGCAGGACTCGGGGCTGGCGGCTTCGCTGGGCCTGGCGCAGTTGCAGGTGGTGCGCCGGCCCCGCGTGCGGCTGCTCGTGACCGGCAATGAAGTGCGCGCACCCGGCACGCCCAAGGGGCCCTTCGACATCTACGACGCCAACTCCGTGACCTTGCGCGGCCTCGTGGCGCGCGACGGCGGCCTGCTCGAGTCGCACCAGCGCCTGGGCGACGACCCGCAGGTCATTGCCCAGGCGCTGGCGGCGTCCGATGCCGACGTGGTGCTCGTCTCCGGCGGCTCCAGCGTGGGCGCCGAGGACCATGCGCCGCGCCTGCTGGCCGAACTCGGCGAACTGGCCATCCACGGCATCGCGATGCGGCCCTCCAGTCCGGCCGGCATGGGCCGCATCGGCGACACGCTGGTCTTCCTGCTGCCCGGCAACCCCGTCTCCTGCCTGTGCGCCTACGACTTCTTTGCCGGGCGTGCGATCCGCCGGCTCGGCGGCCGGTCTGCCGACTGGCCCTATCCCAAGACACGCGCAACCGTGGCGCGCAAGATCGTCTCCCAGGTCGGACGCGTCGACTACGTGCGCGTGAAGATCGGCGAAGAAGGCGTGGAGCCGCTCGCGCTGTCGGGCGCGTCCATGCTGAGTTCGACCACGCGGGCCGACGGCTTCGTCGTCGCGCCCGCGGAAAGCGAAGGCTTCGGGGCCGGGATCGAAGTCACTGTTCATCTTTACGAGTGCCTGTGAAACCCCAATCGCAATTTCTCGATGTCGTCACGCGCGACGAGGCCGAACGCCGCTTCCGTCAACACCTCAGGCTCGCGCCACTGGGTCGCGAGACCGTTCCCCTGCACGAGGCGCTGGGCCGTGTGCTGGCCGAAGACGTGGTCGCCGCCATCGACGTGCCCGGCTTCGACCGCTCCAACGTCGACGGCTTTGCCGTGCAGGCCGCCGACACCTGGGGCGCAATGGAAGAACAGGCCCGACTGCTGACGCTCGCCGACGAGACGCTGGCGCCCGGCATCGTGCCGCAGCGCGAAGTGACAAATGGCCATGCGACGGCGATCGCCACGGGCGGCATGCTGCCGCGCGGCGCCGATGCAGTCGTGATGGTGGAGCACACCGATACCGAGGACGGCCGGGTGCAGATCCGCCGCGCGGCCACCGAAGGCGAGAACGTCAGCTACGCCGGCACCGACATCGCGCGCGGAGAAACGGTGTTGCGTGCCGGCCAGGCGTTGAGCTCTCGCGAGATCGGCGTGATCGCGGCACTCGGCCTCGCCGAGGTCGGCGTGTACCGCAAGCCGCGCGTGGCCATCTTTTCCACCGGCAACGAGATCGTCGCGCCCGGCGCGCCGCTGCCCACGGGTGCGGTGTACGACTCCAACGCCGCCATCATCGGCGCCGCCGTCGAGGAACTGGGCGGCCAGCCCGTGCGGCTGGGCGTGATTCCCGATGACGAGGCCGCACTGTCGGCCGCGCTCGCACAGGGGCTGGCCTGCGATGCCGTGGTCTTCTCGGGCGGCACGTCCAAGGGCGAAGGCGACCTCTCCTACCGTGTGGTCGCCGCGCTCGGCGATCCGGGCGTGGTGGCGCACGGCGTGGCGCTCAAGCCCGGCAAGCCGGTGTGCCTGGCGGTCACGGGCGGCAAGCCGGTCGTGATCCTGCCGGGCTTTCCGACCTCGGCGGTCTTCACCTTCCACGAGTTCCTGGCCCCCGTGATCCGCGCCTTCGCCGGCCGGCCGCCGGAGCGGCGCGAGCATGTGGACGCCAAACTGCCGATGCGCGTGAACTCCGAGCGCGGCCGCACCGAGTACCTGCTCGTGGGCCTGGTGCCCACCGACGAAGGCCTGGCGGCCTACCCGATGGGCAAGGGCTCGGGCTCTGTCACCACGTTCAGCAGCGCGGACGGGTTCATCACCATCGGCCAGCACACCGAGATCGTCGATGCCGGCGCGCCCGTGCAGGTGCAGCTGCTGGGCCATGGGCTGGACGCCGCGGACCTGATCTTCATCGGCAGCCACTGCGTGGGCCTGGACTGGCTGGCCGGGGAGCTGGTGCGCCAGGGCATTCGCATCAAGGCCATGAACGTGGGCAGCACGGGCGGGCTGATGGCCGCCCGGCGCGGCGAATGCGACGTGGCGGGCATCCACCTGATGGACCCGGCCACCGGCGTCTACAACCGGCCACTGCTCACGCCGGAGCTGGAACTGATCCCGGGGTATGGCCGCATGCAGGGCATCGTCTATCGCCCATCGGACGCGCGCTTCGAGGGGCGCGATGCCACCGCGGCCATGGCCGCCGCGATCGCCGGGCCCGGCTGCACCATGGTCAACCGCAACGCCGGCAGCGGCACGCGCATCCTCATCGATCGCCTGCTCGGCAGCGCCAAGCCGCCCGGCTACGGCGTGCAGACCAAGTCGCACAACGCGGTGGCCGTGGCCGTGGCGCAGCAGCGCGCCGACTGGGGCCTGGCCATCGACACGGTTGCACGGCAGTACGGCCTGGGCTTCATCCCGGTGCAGGAAGAGCGCTACGACTTCGTGGTGCCCAGGGCACGCCGCGAGCGCGCGCCCGTGCAGGCATTCATTGCCTTGCTGCAATCGGCCGCGGCCCGCGAGGCGCTGAGCCGGTTGGGCTTTCGCGTCGATCCCGCTGTCTGATCCGGCAGGACGGTACATCCTCAACTTCCAAGGACCTACACGATGACGATGGCCTCGCGCAGACGCCTCAACTTCCTCGCCCTCGCTGCTGCCCTCGTCGGCACGCTGCTCGCGCCGATCGCCCAGGCGCAAGAAAAGTTCATCGTGCTGGCTTCCACCACCTCGACCGAGCAGTCCGGCCTGTTCAAGCACCTGCTGCCGCAGTTCACGAAAGCCTCCGGCACCGAGGTGCGCGTGGTGGCCGTGGGCACGGGCCAGGCGCTGGACATGGCGCGCCGCGGCGATGCCGATGCGCTGTTCGTGCATGACCAACCCGCCGAGGAAAAGTTTGTCGCGGAGGGCTTCGGCCTCCCGCGCCGCGCGGTCATGTACAACGACTTCGTGCTGATCGGACCGAAATCCGACCCGGCCGGCGTGCGCGGCAACGACATCGCGGCCGCGCTCAAGCGACTGGGCGCCACGGGCGGTGCCTTCGTCTCGCGCGGCGACAAGAGCGGCACCCACGCGGCCGAACTGCGCCAGTGGAAACTGGCGGGCATCGACCTCGCGGCCGCCAAGCCCGCCGGCTACAAGGAGTGCGGCTGCGGCATGGGCCAGGCGCTCAACATCGCCGCTTCCACCAATGCCTATGTGCTGTCCGACCGCGGCACCTGGCTCAACTTCAAGAACCGCGGCGACCTGGGCATCGTGGTCGAGGGCGACCGGCAGCTGTTCAACCAGTACGGCGTGATCGTCGTGAATCCGGCCAGGCATCCGCACGTCAAGAAAGACCTGGCGCAGGCTTTTTCCGACTGGGTGGTGTCGCGCGACGGGCAAGCCGCGATCGCCTCGTACAAGATCGGCGGCGAGCAGCTCTTCTTCCCGAACGCGAGCCAGTGAACGGTGGCCCAGTCGATGGATGGGCCGCGTGATGAGCATGGCCTCGCGCTTGCATTGAGAGCCGTCCTTCGATGAACACCATGACCGAAGGCTGGGCACTGGCCTGGCAGCTCATCACGCACGCCGACCCCGAACTCGTACGCATCACGGCGCTCTCGCTGCAGGTCAGCGCCACGGCCTGCGCAATTGGCGCGCTGTTCGGGCTGCTGCTGGGCGCCTGGCTGGCAGTGGCGCGGTTCCCGGGGCACGCGCTGGCCGTGTGGTTGGTGAACACGCTGCTCGCCCTGCCCGCCGTGGTGGTGGGCCTGCTGGTGTACCTGCTGCTCTCGCGCTCGGGACCGCTGGGCGAACTGGGAATCCTGTTCACGCCTTCAGCGATGGTGGTGGCGCAGAGCGTGCTCGTCACGCCGCTGATCGCCGCCCTGTCACGCCGGCTCGTGATGGCGGCCCTGGCCGATGGCGGCGACCAGTTGCGCTCCCTGGGCGCCGGGCCGCTCACCACCTCGCTGCTGATGCTGGTGCACGACCGGATGGGCGTGGCCACCGTCCTGCTCACGGCCTTCGCGCGGGCCATTGCCGAGGTAGGGGCCGTGATGATCGTCGGCGGCAACATCGCCGGCGTCACGCGCGTGATGACCACCACCATCGCACTGGAGACCAGCAAGGGAGATCTTGCGCTGGCCTTGGCGCTGGGCATCGTGCTGCTGGCGGTGGTCGGCGCGGTCAACGGCGCCATCGGCCTGTTGCATTGGCTTGCCACGCGCCCGCTGCGCGCCGCCTCTCAGGTGCCGCCGCATGCGGCGCCCCGGACGCCCACTCCTCGCGCCCCTCGCACGCCGGCTGCTACCGAGGCGGCAGCGTTGATCCGGGCCGACCGGGTCACGGTGCGCTTCCGTTCGTTGATGGCGCTGAACGACGCATCGCTGACCGTGCGCCGGGGTGACCGGCTCATCCTCATCGGAGCCAACGGCTCCGGCAAGACCACGCTGCTGCGGCTGCTGCATGGACTTTTGCCCTGCGAAGGTCGCTGCGAATCCTTGCCGCTGCAACCCGAAGGCCGCCTTCCGCGAGCGGCCATGCTGTTCCAGCGCCCCTTCCTGCTGAGCCTCTCGGTGTGGCGCAATGTCTGGGTGGGCCTCTGGCTTTCCGGCGTGCCGGCCTCCGAGCGCAGCGAGCGCTGCCGCCAGGGCCTGGCTAACGTGGGCCTGCTCGAACACGCCACGCGATCTGCCCGTTCGCTTTCGGGCGGACAGCAGCAGCGCCTTGGCCTCGCACGCGCCTGGGCACTGCAGCCGGACATCCTGTTCCTGGACGAGCCGACTGCCAGCCTGGACCCCGGCGCCAAGAATGAAATCGAGGCCCTCATCGAGGAGGTCGCCAACAGCGGCGTGACGATCGTGATGAGCACCCACAACCTCGGGCAGGCCAAGCGCCTCGCCACGCGCGTGGCCTATCTGCATGCTGGACGGATCGTCGTCGAGCGCCCCGTGGCGTGCTTCTTCGACGCAGAGGATCTGCCCGCCGAGGCCGCCCAGTTCCTCCAGGGCGAACTTGGCTGGCGCCTGCGGCCGTAGGCAGGGCCGGCCTGGGCGCCCTGGGCGAAGCCGCTTGCGCTCCCCTGGTGGGCTCGACGCCCCCTGCCTCATCAAGATTCGTATGCAAGACTGGTCGCACTCTCCAGGCGCCACAGCCGCTCGAGAAGCCTGCGCGCCCGCGCGGCACCGATCACCGGCGTGGACAGTTCGAGAAACTTGCTTTCCAGGTCGGCGTCACTCAGTGGCTCCTCGGGATCGCCCTTCCGATTGGGCTGCAGATGGCTGAGCCGGCGCCCATCCGCGGTGTCGATCTCGATGCGCGCGGCACGCTGGCCCGGGAATGCCGCGTCGAGCGCCGGATCCACCGCGACCTCCATGCGCTCCATCAGGGCGCGCGTTGCGGGATCCTCGAGGCGCGCCGGCTCAAACGCCGCCATGCGCACGCTGCCATGCACGAGGGCCGACGCCACCATGTACTTCAAGCTGAAGCGTGCTTCGTTGGCGGAAGCCGGTCGCTCGTAGCAAGCGATATCCAATGCTGGCCGATAGGTGCCTACACGAATGCGAACGATGTCTTCAGTCGCAATACGGTGCTTCGACTGCAGCGCGAGGGCGCCGTCGATCGACGGAAAAGTGTGGCCGCAGCCGATATGGTTCTTGAATGTCAGGCGTGTGATGTGAAAGTCCTGCCCGAGCGTCGCGCCGACCTGCGACCAGTCGGGCCCGTTGCTCATGGCCTGGCCGAGCCCGGCGTCGCCATCGAGGACATCCAGCGAACCCGTCAGGCCGCGCCGCGCCAGTTGGGCAGCGAGGAGGCCCGCCTCGGCTGCACGCCCCGCATGCAGCGGTTTGGACATCGAATCCATCCGGAACGCCTGCTGCAGTCCCGCCGTGAAGGTCGCAGCGGTGGCGAGCGCGTGCGCGAAGGCAACTTCGTCGAGCTCCATCAATCCGCCAGCCGCCGCAGCCGCTCCGAAGCTACCCACGGTGCCCGTGCTGTGCCAGAACTTGTAATGCGACCGGCCCATCACGACGCCGATTCGCGTCGAGACCTCGTAGCCAAGCACCACGCCGCGCAGAAACTGAAGCCCTGAGGCACCGATGTCCTGCCCACCGGCCATTGCGGCCGCGATGGTCGCAGCGCCTGGGTGGTACATGGCCTCGCGAAAGCTGTCATCTACCTCTGCGGCATGCGCAGCCGTGCCGTTGATGAGCGCAGCAGCGCGCGCAGTGGCCGGGCGCCCTTGCGCCAGGGAGGCGCCACCGCGATCGAGGTCGTCGCCCAGGGCTTGCTCCAGCATGCGCACCGGTGCCGCATCCAGGCCCGGGAAAAGCGATGCATACCAGTCGATCACTGCGCGCTTGGCATGATGAATGACCTCGGCAGGGAGCGGCTGCCGGTAAAACTCGGCCGCGTATCGCGCAAATACTTCCGTTGCATGCATCCAGGTTCTCCTGATTCAGGGGTTCAATTTCTTCAGGCGAGAACGACCACGCCATCGGCAGCACGCACGCCCTGCCCCTGCGGCAGCACGAACACCGGGTTGATCTCGGCTTCGACCAGACGGTCGCCCAGTTGGGCCGCCATGTGAGAGAAAGCGACGATGGCCGCCAGCAGCGCCTCGACATCGGCCTTGGGCCGGCCGCGAAAGCCGTCCAGCAGCGGCCACGTCTTCAGTTCCTGCGCCATGCCCAGTGCCTCGTCGCGGCTCAGGCCACCTTGCGCCGGCAGAAGCCGCATCGCCGTGTCCTTGAACAGCTCTGCGGTGACGCCGCCCATTCCCAGCAGGATGGCCGTGCCCAGCGCATCACGGTGCATGCCGAGGATCAGTTCGGTACCGCCGGCCACCATTTCCTGCACCAGGAATCGCTGCGGCCTCGAGCCGGCGTTGGCCTCGACATCGGACGCCATCTGCAGCAGGCGCGCGCCCACCGTGTCGGGCGTGAGGTTGACCGCCACACCGCCCACGTCGCTCTTGTGCGTGACCTGGGCCGACAGGATCTTCAACACTACGCGGCCACCCAGCTCACGCGCAGCGGCCTCGGCCTGCGCTGGCTCGGTGACGACAAGCTCTCGCGCGCACGGCACGCCGAAACGGCTGAAAAGCTGCTTGGCCTGCGCCTCGTCGAGCGAGCCCGAAGGCAGATCGCCTACCGCAACCGGCTGCATGGCGGCGGTCGGCTCGCCCGGGTCTTTCCACTGGCTGGCCCGCAGCATGGCGCCGAGCGCAGCGGTGCAGCTTTCCGCCGCGGCAAAAGCGGGGACACCGCGCTGTGTCAGCAGCGCGCCGATTTCCGGCGCGTGCGGGCTCACGTAGGCAATGACGGGCTTGTCCGAGGTCGGCAGGCAGTCCTGGATCGCGCCGGCCATCAATTCGGGCATGGCGAGGCTGGATGAGCCGACGATGATGGTCAAGGCGTCGTAGCTGGGACTCTTCAACAGCACGTCGATGGCGCCGCGCAGCAAGTCAGGCCGCAGGCCCGCCAGGGTCACGTCGATCGGGTTCCGATCGAGCACGGCATGGTCGCCGGTCTGCAGCGCGCGCAATGCTTCGGCCGTCGCGGCATCGGGTGCGGGCGTATCGAAGCCGGACAGGCCCAGGTCGTCCGACACCAGCGTCCCGGCGCCGCCGGTGGAGGTCAGGATCGCGACCCGGTTGCCGCGCAGCTTACGGCCGGTGGCCAGTGCGGCGGGGATGTCCAGCAGGTCATTGAATGTCCGGGCGCGGATCACGCCCACCTGCCTGAAGAGCGCGTCGTACATGCGGTCGGCTCCGGCCAGCGCGCCGGTGTGCGACACCGCCGCCTTTGCGCCCGCCTCGGAGCGGCCGATCTTGAACACGACCACAGGCTTGCCCGCGCGTGCCGCCTTCAGCGCCGCAGCGCGGAACTTCTCCGGATTGCGCACCGTCTCGACGTACAGCGCGATGACCTTCGTGGCGTCGTCTTCGGCGAGATGATCGATGAAGTCCGCCAGCTCCAGGTCGACCTCGTTGCTGGTCGAGATCAGCTTGGACAGGCCGATGCCGCGCACCGCAGCGCGAGACAACAGCGAACCGAGGATGCCGCCACTCTGCGACACCACGCCGACGCCGCCGACGGGAAAGTGCGCCATCTCGAGCGCACCCGTGGCCGACAGCACGATGTTGTCCGTGAGGTTGACCAGGCCGATGGTGTTGGGCCCCAGGATGCGCATGGACCCGGCCGCTTCCATCAGCTGCCGCTGGCGGCGCGCGCCCTCTTCACCGGTCTCGGTGTAGCCGCTGGCCAGCACGATGGCTGCCGCGGTGCCGCGGGCGGCCAGGTCGCGCACCGCCAGGTGGGCGCGCTCGGCCCCGAGCAGCACGATGCCCACGTCAGGCACCGCCGGCAGCGAAGCCACGTCCGCATAGCAGGCCAGCTCGCCGATGCGATCGGCCTTCGGATTCACCGGATAGATTTCGCCCGAGAAGCCGTGCTTCACGAGGTACGAGATGGGCCTGCCAGCGGTCTTGGTGGCGTCGCCCGACGCTCCGATGACGGCGACGCTGCGTGGCTTGAGGAGTCGGGAGATGGCATTCATGGCGCTCACTCCTTGCCGGCCGGGGTGGAGGTCTTGGCCAGGAACGCCATCACCGATTCGCGATGCTCGGTGCTGGTGTAGCAAATGCCTTGCGCCTGGCTGCCTTGGGCGAACACCTGATGGGCCGACAACTCGAAGCTCTGGTTGAGGATGGTCTTGCCCAGGGCCAGCGCCGTGGCGGAGCCCTTGCTCATTTCGGCGGCCCAGCGCTGTGCCTGCGCAATCAGGCTGTCCGCATCGGCCTTGCGATCTGCGATGCCGAGACGAAGCGCCTCTTCGGCCTCGACCTTGCGGCCGCTGAAGATCAGCTCCTTGGCCTTGGCCAGGCCGACGCGGCGAGGCAGAAAGTACATGCCGCCGCCGTCGGGAATGATGCCGCGGTTGATATAGGACCAGGTGAAGCTCGCCGCATCCGACGCAATGATGAAGTCGCAGGCGAGCGCCGTATCGGCACCCAGGCCCGACGCGGCGCCGTTGACTGCGGCGATGGTCGGCTTGGGCATGGTGTGCAGCAGCGACTGCGCGTGGTGCACGCGTTGCTGGCGGCTCCAACCGTTGAAGCCGACCTCGCCCGCGGGCGCTTGCATCCGGCGCTCCATGCCGGCGATGTCGCCGCCGGCGCAGAAGCCATTTCCCTTGCCCGTCAGCACCAGGGCGCGAATCGCCTTGTCGTTCGCCACGCGCTCGAGCGCGGCGATGAATTCGGTGCGCATGTCGTCGCTCATGGCATTGCGCTTTTCCGGGCGGTTCAACCACAGCGTGGCGACGCCGTCGACGACTTCGAGTTGGATCAGGTTTTCGGTCATTTTTTTGCCCTTGGGCCTCAGTCAGTGGTGATGTGGTTCTCTTTGACCACCTTTCGCCAGCGGGCCTCTTCACCCTTGGCATAGCGGTCGAACGCCTCCGGCGAACCCGCGTCGATCACGAGGCCTTCGCTTTCCACGCGCTTGCGGAAGGCCTCGGTCTGGACGGCTTTCCTTGCGGCGGCGTTCAGTTTCATGATCACGTCCCGTGGCGTTCCGGCCGGCGCATAGAGGCCATACCAGCTGTCCGCCACATAACCGGGCACGCCGCTCTCCGCGACGGTCGGCACCCTGGCCAGCGAGGGCGCCGTGGAGCGCGAGGCGGTGGTCACGGCCAGCGCCCGCAGCTTGCCGCTTTCGATGAACGTGCCGACCGCGGCTGCCGTGGCAAACATCACATCGACCTGGCCGCCCAGCAGATCCGTGATGGCCGGGCCGGCGCCGCGGTAGGGGATGTGCGTGATGTCGGTCTTGGTGAGATTCTTGAAGAGTTCGCCTGCGAGATGAGCCGATGTGCCGGCGCCCTGCGATGCGAACGAGAGCTTTCCGGGATGGGCCTTGGCCGCGGCGATGATGTCGCCCACGGACTTGTAAGGACTTTCGGCCCGGACGACGAGCACGTTCGGCGAAATTCCCACCAGCATGACCGGCGCAAATGCCTTCTCGTAGTTGTAGGGAAGCTTTGGCAGGAGGCTCGGATTCACCACGTGCGCGACGGTCGCCATGACAAGCGTGTAGCCGTCGGGCTGGCTCTTCGCGACGGCGTCGGTTCCGATGATGGTGCCTGCACCGGGCTTGTTGTCGATGATCACCGGTTGACCCAGCTCCTGGCCCATGGTGATGCCCATGGTGCGCGCCACGAGATCGGTGCCTCCGCCCGGCGCGAATGGCACCACGATCTTCACAGGCTTGTCCGGAAACGCCGCGAAAGCGGGGAACGCCGTCAGGCTTGCTGCAACGGTGGCGCAAGAGAAAAAGACGGCTCGTTTGGCACGCGCCAGGGTCAGCGTGATCTGCATGGATTTGTCTCCGGTTTGACAAGAGAAGTACGGGAAGCCCCATCGACGGCCACGTTGGGCTGCGGTTCTCATCGAATGGGTGAAGCTTAGGTTTGCCAAGCGGTTCGCGCACCCCCCTATTTCCAACAGATGGAAATCGGTGATACGCTGCCCGGCGCCTCTCCCCACGTTTTCAGCGCCACACGCCACTCGCGGAACATGTCGAACACACCCTCTGAAAAAGCGCGCCGGCCACACCACGAAGACCCGATGCTCAACCGGTCGCTCGTGCGCGGTGTCGAGGTGCTCAGAGCGTTCAGGCCAGGCGCCGATCTGCTTGGCAACGGCGAACTCGCGGAACGCACGGGACTGTCTCGCGCCACCGTGAGCCGCCTGACGCAGACGCTGGTGGAAACCGGCCTGCTGGAGCACGATCGCGCCCGCCGGGCCTACCGCCTCGCCGCACATGTCTTGAGCCTGGCCCATGCGATGCGCGCGGGCTCGCCGGTGCTGAACACGGTCGCCCCGCTGATGCGCGCGCTGGCCGAAAAGATGCGCATCAACGTCGGCCTGGCGGTGCCCGATCGCGACGAAATGGTCTATCTCGAATCCGTTCGCTACAACCGCCGCGTCGCGCTACGCCATGTGGTGGCAGGTCAACGGGTGCCGATGGAACTCACTTCGTTGGGCCGCGCCTATCTGGCGGTCGCTCCGGAATCCACGAGGCGAGCGCTGCTGGCACTGTTCCGCAGCAGACGCTCCACCGGATGGGGGCAGTTGCGAGACGAGATCAAGTCCGCGAAACTCAGCATCGAGCAGCGCGGCTACTGCAGCGCCGCATGGCAACCGGAAGTGATCGCCCTGTCAGCACCGATCGTGCTGGCGGATCGCCCGATCTATGTGCTCAACGTCAGTGTCGCCACCGCCGCCAACATGGACGACGTGGAGCAGGAACTCAGCGGCCCATTGCTTTCCTTGAGGGAGAAAGCGACGGCCGCTCTTCTGGCATCCGCCTGAGCAGGCCTTCGGCCGCAAACCTGCATTCACCGCTCAGACAGCGAGGTACACCTTTCGCGCGAAGGACGCGATGGCGTCGCTCATCGCGCGCGGTTGCTCTGGAGCCATTGCATGCCCCGCGTCGCGAACGATCTCGACGGTGACACGATCGCCCAGCATCGGCTTCATGATGTCGGGGACGACCACGGCGTCATGCTCGGCCTGAAGGTCGAGGATGGGTACGCGGTCGCCCGCGGAGAAGTAGTCATCCACGGGGGTGATCTCTCGGGCGCGACCTTGGGCATCGTGGGCCGCAGGAAACCAGCCGCCAAGCCACACGCTGGGATCGTGCCCCGGCGCAAAGAAAGCCTTGCGAAGGCACTCGAGCCTTCGAGGCTCCGACAGGGAGAGATCGCCCGCACCGTCGATCTCATCGCGCAGGCGGCTGTAGGGCTTCTCGGTCGACCCGGGAGGAAGCTTGCCGGCGGAAGCCGCCGCCATGACGACACCGCGTACGAGATCCGGCCGGTCTGCCGCCAGTGTGCGGGCGGGTTGACTGCCCCACGCATGGCCGACGATCACGATCGGACCGACTGCCTCGCTGTCGAGGACCGCGGCGACATCGCTCGCGAAGTCGTGCAGATCGAGCTCTTCCATCGGCCCCTTGCTGCGACCGATGCCGCGCGGTTCAGGTCGAAGGACGCGAAAGCCTGATGCTGCGAGATGGGCTGCAACGACGTCATAGTCTCGCCCCGATCGAGCCAGCGACGGCAGGATGCAGACAACGGGCCCCGTGCCCTGGTCAGTGAATTCGATCTGGACATCCGCACTCGCGCGTGCCGGGCGGTATGAGATCAGCTTGCTCCGTGAAAGAGCCCCGCCTGCGGGAGTTGACTGGTTTTCGATGGACATGGTGCCGGAGTCTCCGTGGCGATACCAGCATTCGTAAGCTGGTCGCTCCTATATCAGCTATGTCTTCCAGCTATGCCTGTGCTCGCATTCGAGATCGCGAGCGACTTGTACCTACGGCCGCAGGTCCGACCCGGCTAGCGCTGCCGGAAATCCAGTTCCTGCAAGAGCTGTGCGGTTCCCCGTGTCAGGCGCGTTGCGGGACGCGCCACCGGCGTCGCCAGCATCAACGCATTCCAGATCGTCGGCGGACCGATGGGCGCGCGCTGCAGCTTCTCGTTGCCGCTCGCCCGGAGTGCGCTTTCCGGAAGGATCGTGCATCCAACACCCGTCGCGACCAATGCGAGCACGGTCTGGACGGCACCGACTTCCGCAAGAACCTGCAACTGGATTCGACGCGGATTCAACACGGAGTCAAGCAAATGGCGAATCGCATTCGGAGCGCTCGGCAGCACCATCGGGTAGTTCGCCAATGCGGCCAGGCCTACTTTGGCCGGCAATCTGCTTGCGGGCGGTGCGACCAGCAGCAGCTTCTCTCGCATCAGCGGCTGGAACGTCAACTGGGGTGAGGCCGCGGGGTCGAACAGAAGCGCAAGATCCAGCCTTCCCGCAATCAACGACTCGCGCAGTGCCACGCTCAGTCCTTCGAGCACCGTGATCACTGCGCGCGGGAACCTCTCTCTGAATCGCTGGACAAGCGGCGTGCTCAGCCCCAACGCCACGCGGGGCGGCATGCCGACGATGATCCGGCCGGCAGGGCTTTCATCCATGTCGCGCAACTCGTCGCGGGCTTGCCAGGAAATGTCGAGCATCGCGCGGGCATGAATGAGCAAGGCCTCCCCCGCCTCGGTCGGCACCACGCCACGCCCCGTTCGCACGAGCAGCCGTTGTCCGAGGTCGGCCTCGAGAAGTGCGATCTGTCTGCTCAGACTGGGCTGGGCGAGGTCGAGTACCACAGCACCTCGGCTGAGACTCCCGGCGTCGACCACCGTGACAAAGTAGAGAAGCTGCCGCAATTCCATAGCGGATGAGCATAGCTGATATAGACATGCATACCTATCACCGATATCCACGGGTTGCAACACTCGCGGCATGACATTGACTCTTCCATCCGGGGCATGCAATGCACATTGCCATGTCTTCGGCCCTCGATCACGCTTTCCGTATGCACCCGGGGCCGCCTTCGTTCCCCAGGAAGATGCGCCCAAGGAAGCCCTGTACGCGCTGAACGACAGCCTGGGCCTGACGCGCTGCGTGGTGGTCCAGTCGAGCTGTCACGGCTTCGACAACAGTGCGACAGAAGACGCCGTCACATCACGTCCCAGCGACTATCGTGGCATTGCCCTGCTGCCAACGGACGTCCACGATGCCGAACTTCAACGCCTCCACGCAGCCGGTTTCCGGGGCGTTCGCTTCAACTTCATGGGACATCTGGGACGGCATACGCCGATCGAAGCCGTCCTTGCACTGGCCGCGCGCATCGCGCCGCTGGGCTGGCACCTGCAGATACATGGCGACCCTGCCCTGCTGACCGATCTGGCGCCGGCGCTGCGACGCTCCCCGACACCCGTGGTGATCGACCATATCGGCCGGATCGACGCGGCCCTCGGCCTGAACCAACCGGACTTCCAGGCGCTGCTGATGCTGATGGCCGACGAGCGCTTCTGGGTGAAGGTCAGCGGCATGGACCGCATCACGCGCCTGGGGCCTCCTTACGCAGACGCTCAAGCCTTCGCCAGGACATTGGTCGCGGAATTCGGCAACCGCGTGCTGTGGGGCAACGACTGGCCCCACCCCAACCACGGAGGGCCCATTCCGGACGAGCGGCAACTGGTCGATCTCATCGCCGAGATCGCACCGAGCCAAGCCGCGCGCGAAGCGTTGCTCATGCACAACCCCCAACGACTTTATCAATTTGGAGACAACCAATGAGCTTGCGATTTGCGAACAAGGTGGCCATCGTGACCGGCGCCGGATGTGTCGGTGCCGGCTGGGGAAACGGCCGCGCCATTGCAGTGCGGCTGGCGGAAGAAGGCGCCAGGGTGCTGGCGGTCGACCGCGATCGTGCGCGGCTTGACGAAACCCTGGAGCTCGCCGGCGCTGCACGCGCCTCGATCACGCCCTGGGTCTGCGACGTGACCAGCAGCGACAGCGTCGCTGCCATGGCGGCGGCTTGCCTGCAGACCTACGGAACGATCGACATCCTGGTCAACAACGTCGGTGGCTCCGCCGCCGGAGGGCCGGTGGAACTTGCCGAAGACGCATGGGATTCGCAGATCGACATCAACCTCAAGAGCGTGTTCCTGACCTGCAAGCACGTGCTTCCCACACTCCTGGCCAAGGGCGCGGGCTCCATCGTCAACATCTCGTCGACCTCGGGCATGCGCTGGACCGGCAGCGCGCAAGTGGCCTATGCGGCGACCAAGGCGGGCGTCATTCAAATGTCGCGCGTCATTGCCGTTCAACACGCCGCGAAGGGCGTGCGGGTCAACAGCGTGGTGCCGGGGCAGTTGCACACACCGATGGTCGAGACGCGGCTGGCCAGGCAGCGCGCAGGCGGCGACGTCGAGGCGCTGCTCGCCCAACGCCAGAAACGCATCCCGCTCGGCTTCATGGGCGACGGCCGCGACACCGCGAGCGCCGTGCTGTTCCTGGCCAGCGACGAGGCACGCTTCATTACCGGCACGGAGCTGGTCGTGGATGGCGGCATGACAGCACGTTGCGATTGAACGCATTCCAACAATTCCCCTGACGGAGACAAAACTCGTGATCAAGCAATTTCTTCTCGCCGCCGCGCTCGGCCTTTCCATCGCAACCAACGCAGTTGCTCAAACGCAAGTCATGCGCATCGTCGTCACCTTCGCGCCGGGAGGCCCGGTCGAACTGGTCGCACGAATCATGGCGGAACGGCTGGGCAAGGAACTGGGGCGCACGGTCATCGTCGAAAACAAGCCGGGCGCGAACGGAGCGATCGGCGCTGTGAGCGTGGTGCGCTCCCCGCCGGACGGCAACACGGTCTGGCTGACCAGCGTGGGCGCCGCCGCCATCAACCCTGCGCTCTACAAGAGCTTGCCCTATGACATGCAACGCGATTTCGCGCCTGTTGCCGTGGTCGTCAACAACGTCGAACTGCTGGTCGCGAATCAGGACGAACCTTCGAAGGATGCCGCCGAGTTCGTGGCGGCCACGAAAAACCGCCCCAACCCCACCGCCATCGCGTCGTCCGGCATCGGAAGCATTCCGCACCTGGCCATCGAGCAGTTGAAGGACGCCACTGGTGCCAAGCTCCTGCACGTTCCCTACAAAGGTGGAGCCCTCGCCATCACCGACCTGATGGGCGGGCAGGTACGCGGCTTCTTCGGCGATGTGCCAGGGCTGCTCAACTACGTGCAGGGCGGACGTCTCAAGGCACTTGGCGTGGCGTCGCCCAAGCGCCTGCCGTCGTTGCCGGACGTCAAGACCCTGGAGGAGCAAGGCATCAAGGGCGTGGACACGAACAACTGGTATGCCATGTTCGCGCCCGCCAAAACGCCTGCGGCCGTTGTCGACGCAATCAACAAGGCCGTGCGCAACACGCTGGCCGATCCGCAGGTGCGGGAGAAGCTGCTCAAGGCGGGCACCGAGCCCGCGCCATCGACGCCCCAGGCGCTGGCCGCGCTGCTGAAGCACGACACCGACAAATGGGCCAAGCTGATCCAAGACAAGAACATCAGGATCGATCAATGACCACCTCCCACATCCGCGTGCCTTTGGTACAACCCGGCACGGTGCCCGAACTGGCCGAGGTCGAGTCCCGCATCATGGCGGAGCGCGGTCGCGTCTCCCTGCTCTACCAGGTGCTGCTCAACAGCGGCCCGATCGCTTCGGGCTGGGAGCGCCTGCTCACGGCCGTGCGCAACCAGACCGGCGTGCCGGCGGATCTGCGCGAACTGATCATTCTTCGCGTCGCCGTACTCAACGGCGCGAGCTTCGAGTTCGACGCGCATGTGCCCCACGCACAGAAGGCCGGCGTCGGCAGCGAGAAGATCGCGGCCGTTCGCGACGAGGCATTGCCGGACGTCTTCACGCCGATGGAACGCCTGGTGCTGGAACTCACCGACACCATGACCCGGCAGATCGTCGTGCCGCAGGCCCTCATGACGCAGGTGCAGCAGCACTTCGATGCCAGGGGCGTCGTGGAGCTCGTGGCGACGGTGGCGGCCTACAACATGGTGTCACGGCTGCTCGTGGCACTGAACGTCGCGCACTGAAACGAAACGAGCGATGCAAGACCTTTGGCTGCTCAAGCTGGACGCACCTGCTGCATCCGACGAATTGCTCATGGCCGAACTTCATCGGCTCCATCCGGAAGCCCGGCCCTGGCAGGCCGTGGACGACGGCGCGATCTACCTCTACCTGCCGGGCGACGCATTGCCGATCGACGCACTCCCGCGCGGCGGCTCCGGGTGGCATCGCCTTGTCTGCACACAGGAGATAGCGGGCGCTTCGCAAGGCCGGGTCGCCCCGTTCCACTACGTTGTGGAGACAGACGTACTTCCGGAATTCGAGGAAGAACTCAACGCCTGGTATGCGCAGGAGCATCTGCCCGGGCTGGCCGCGGTCAAGGGAACGGTGCGGGCCTCGCGCTACGTCGTTGCTTTCGGCTCTCCCCGGTACTACGCCTGCTACGACCTCGAAAGCCCGGACGCACTCGACAGCCCGGCATGGCTGGCGGTGCGCGCAACGGCATGGAGCTCACGCGTTCGACCGGCATTTCGCAATGCGCGAAGGACAATGTTCTTCAAGCGCTGAACACCATCGGCACATGTTCGATCACTAGGCGGCATGGAGTGTTCGTGCCACTGCGGCATGGCTCTCGCGCAGTTTCGATTTTCTATTTTCGATGGCTTCCGCGAGGAACGCCGCATCACCGGCTACGCCCGAGAAGCGCCCCGACCCCCAAGTGTGCAGCCACGGCAGGCCCAGGAAGTACAGGCCCGGTTCGTTCGTCACCCCGCGCAGGTGCACCGGCGCACCGCGCCCGTTGAACACCGGCGCATCGACCCACGCGAAGTCCGGCGAGAAGCCGATGCACCATACGACGCTGCCGATGCCCGCCGCCGCAAGGTCGAGCCGCGTGCGTTCTTGCGCCGGCTCCCACACGGGCGTGTAGACCGAAGGCGGTGGCGCCTCGATGCCCTTCGCCGCAATGTGTTTGTCGATCGACGCGTTGATGCGGTTGTAGGTGTCGTCCGCGGCATCGAGGTTGTCGCGCAGGTTGGGCTGCAGCTCGAAGTTTCCGCTGTCGAAGCCGCTCAGCACCCCATACAGCTCCATGCCTTCGAGCGCGAAGCGCCGCAGGTCGATGTCGCGCCCGCCGTCGCGGCCGGTCACATAGTGGTTGGTGTTGTCGCGCACGCCTTCGCGCAGCGGATGCTCGGTGACGGGCATCTCGTAGTACTTCATCTCGGCGAGCCAGTCGACCACCTCGCGGCCGCGGTAGAAGCGCGCGCAGCGCGGCGCGTGGCCTGTGGCCAGGTGAACCTTGCGGCCGGCCAGGTGCAGGTCTTCGGCAATCTGCGCGCCCGACTGGCCGCAGCCCACCACCAGCACCGCGCCCTCGGGCAGCTGCGCCGGGTTGCGGTACTGCGCCGAGTGGAACTGCGCCACACCCGCAGGCAGCTTCTCGGCGAGGCGCGGCACGATGGGGCGGTGGTAGCCGCCCGAGGCCACGACCACCTGGTCGGCGGTGTAGAGGCCGGCGTCGGTCTGCACGTTGAAGCGCTCGCGTTCTCCATCGCGCGAGACGCGCTCGACCGTCACGCCCTCGATGGCCGGTGCCTTCACATGATCGACGAAGCCTGCGAGCCATTCGTTGATCTGGTCCTTGACCATGAAGCCGTGCGGATCGCTGCCGAGGTAGCTCCATCCCGGCAGCTGGCACTGCCAGTTGGGCGTGACGAGGCAGAACGAGTCCCAGCGCTGCGTGCGCCAGGTGTGCACCAGGCTGCGCTTCTCGATCACGAGGTGGTCGATGCCGCGCTGCTGCAGGCAGTGGCTCAGCGACAGGCCGGCCTGGCCGCCGCCGACGATGACGACGCTGTAGTGGCTGCGTCCGCCGTAGGGGTGTGACATGGGGTGCTTCTTTCTCTCTGGGGATGGAGTCGTCAGTCGAAGGCGACGACGGTGACCTGCGCGCCGGCGGTTTCCGCGAAGCGCGCAGCGATGTGTTCGATCTCCGCGAGCTGGTCCATCGCCTGCGAGCACGCGAAGCCGTACTTCGCGCGCACGCGCTCGCTGGCGAGGCCCAATGCCTCGCGCGCGTGCTGCATGAACTCACCGAGGGCATAGGGCTCGCCGGGCACGAGGTGTTCGCGCACCACGCTGGAGGGCGAGTAGCAGCGGGTCTCGCTGGCGTCGGGCCAGCGTACGCGGAAGTGCGTCACCGGCATGCGGCGGTCTCCGGTCGAATGGCGGGTGGCTGGATGAAGGCGTCACTGCCGAAGTCCCACAGCAGGGCTTCTTCTCCACCGGCACGCAGGTGCACCTGCCGCGTGGCGTCGACCTCGCCGATCACGCCGCAGGCGATGTCGCGCGCGGCGAAGCGCGCCAGTACCGAGCCCACCTGCGCAGGCGCGACGCTCAGCACGAAGCCGTAGCTCGGAAACGAGGACAGCCAGCGCATCAGCGGCACGCCCGCGGGCCTGGGCAGTGCGTCGAGCTCGATGCGCGCGCCCACGCCCGAGCACTCCAGCAGCATCATGGCCGTGCCCACCGCGCCCGCCATGCTGATGTCCTTGGCTGCACGGCACAGGCCTTCTTCGGCCAGCGCGGGCAGCACTTCGAGGTCGGCGCGCAGGCGCGCGGCGGGCGCGGCGGTCGATGCGTTCCAGTAGGGAAAGGGCTCCTCGTAGGCGCCGCGCAGGTCGGCCGCCATCACGAGCAGGTCGCCGGGCTTCGCATCGAAGCTGGTGAGCAGACTGCGCGCATGGCCGAGGATCGCGACCGCGAGCTGCGGCCGCTCGCTGCGGTTGTTGCTGTGGCCGCCGACGATGGGCACGCCGTAGCGCACAGCCGCCTCGGCCAGCCCGCGCAGAACATCGTCCGCAGGGCTCATGCCGGTGCTCCACAGTGCATCGACCACGGCGGTCGGCCGGCCGCCCATGGCGTAGATGTCGCTCACGTTGACCATCACACCGCAGTAGCCCGCGAACCACGGCATGCGCACGATGAAGTCCTCGACCAGCCCCTCGATGGCGAACAGCAGGTAGCCGCCGTGACCGTCGGGAATGGCGGCGCAGTCGTCGCCGATGGGCACGGCCTGCGCGAGCGCCGCGTGGCCGCCCGGAAGCGCCCGACCGAGGGCGGAGACCACATCGCTGATGTCGCGCTTGTGGGCGAAGCCGCGCGTGGCGCGAAGGGCTTCGGCGATTTCGCGGACGTTGTCGGTCATGGCAGCACCTTGGAGCGCGTGACGAAACCGCTCACGGGGTCGTGGCAGGGCGGGTACCAGCCGAGCTCGGCCTGCATGCGTGCATGCGGGCGGCCGTGCACGCCGGTTTCTTCGAGCAGTTGCCAGCCCAGCTTGCGAAAGAGCGGCACGTTCTGCATCTGCACCTGCGCGAAGAAGCGCTTGCAGCCAAGCGCGTTGGCGCGCGAAACCGCCAGGCGGATCAGCGTCACGCCCAGGTGGCCCTGGCTGCGGAACGCGGGATGCACGGCAAGGCGTGAGCCCCACCATTCGCCATCTGCCTCCCCGCGGTGGATGCGCACCGTGCCCACCACCTGCTCCGGCATGCCCGCCGCGCAGGACATCGCCACCAGCAGTTGCGCGTGGTCGTCGATGGCATCGCGGTCGTCGCGCACGAAGATGCCCTGCTCGATGCAGAACACCGCCCGGCGCAGCCCCATCGCTTCGTCGCGCTCCCACTGCTGCGCCGCCTCGCGCACCAGGTACTCGACCGGCGCGTAGTGCAGGTCGAGCTCGCTCAGGTCGTCGATGCACAGCATGGTCAGCTTTCGTAGACGGACAGCGACGAGCACGCGCCGCACTTGCCGCAGCCGGCCTTGATGTCGGCCGAGCGCAGGCCCGCCGCCACCACGCGCTCGCCCAGCGGCGCGAGCAGCGACTTCATGAACTCGGGCGTGGGCGCCGGATGGTCTTCGAGCGGCGTGCCGCTGATCGGCACGAAGGGCACGACGAAGGGGTACACGCCGCGCGCGAGCAACTGGTCGCAGGTGTCGAGGATGGCTTCGCGCGTATCGCCCAACCCCGCCAGGATGTAGGTGCTGACCTGCCCGCGTCCGAACACGCCCACGGCCGCCTCGAAGGCGCTCATGTAGCGCGAGACAGGCACGCTCGCCTTGCCCGGCATGAGGCGTTCGCGAACCTCGGGCGTCACCACTTCCAGGTGCATGCCCAGCGTGTCGATGCCGGCCGCCTTCATGCGGTGGAACCACTGGTCGTCGTCGGGCGGCTCGCACTGGCCCTGGATGGGAATATCCACCGCGGCCCTGATGGCGAAGGCGCTCTCGCAGAGGATGGCGGCGCCGCGGTCGGTGGCGTTGGGCGTGCCGGTGGTCATCACCATGTGCTTCACGCCGTCGAGCAGCACGGCGGCGCGCGCCACCTCGGCGAGTTGCTCGGGCGTCTTGCGCGCTACCGTGCGGCCGGCCGCGAGCGACTGGCCGATCGCGCAGAACTTGCAGCTCTTTTTCCGGCTCTCGTAGCGGATGCAGGTCTGCAACACCGTGGTGGCGAGCACGTCGCTGCCGTGCAGCGTGGCGATGTGCGAATAGGGCACGCCGTCGAAGGTCTGCATCGCGTAGAAGCGCGGCTGCTTCGGAAAGCTGATGCTGGCAATGGGAATGCTGCCGCGCATCACGCGGCTCATGCCCTGCGCGTCGGGCGCCTCGGCGGTGAAGGGCGAGTGCCAGGCCGTGGAGGTGTGGACCGGCACCATGATCGTGTGGCCGTCCACCGTCACGGCCTTGTGGTCCGAGGGGCCCGCGCCGCCGCGGCGGCTCGCAACGCCCGCCGAAGGATCAACCAGCCGCAACCCGAAGGACTGGAGCTCGGTCATCAGTTGCCGGCTGTCTTGCTGTGTCGTCGTGGTGGTCATGGTCGGAGCTCCGTTGAACAAAGGGTTGCGTGAGATGCATCGGCACGGTGGTTTGCGCCGGCCGGTCGTTGATGGCGAGCGACAGCAGTTCGGGCCGCGCATAGTGGCCGACCGAATCCATCATTCGCTTGCGCTTGGCGATGAGCGCCATGTCGAGGTCGGCCACCACCATGCCCTCTCCCTCGGTGAGCGGCGGCGCGAGGTGCTTGCCCTCGGGCGAGACGATGGCGGTGTGGCAGCCGCCGCGCAACGCCTTCTGCAGGTTGGCGTCGGGCGTGACCGAGCGGATCTGCTCGTCGCTGAGCCAGCCGGTGGCGTTGACCACGAAGCAGCCCGACTCCAGCGCGTGGTGGCGGATGGTCACTTCCATCTGCTCCGCGAAGATCGGGCCGACCAGCGAGCCGGGGAACTGCGCGCAGTGAATCTCCTCGTGCTGCGCCATCAGCGCGTAGCGCGCGAGCGGGTTGTAGTGCTCCCAGCAGGCCAGCGCGCCGACGCGACCCACTGCGGTGTCGACCACCTTCAGCCCCGCGCCGTCTCCCATGCCCCAGACCATGCGCTCGTGGTACGTGGGCGTGATCTTGCGGCGCTTGAGCGCGAGCGTGCCGTCGGCATCGAACACCAGCTGCGTGTTGTAGAGGCTGCCGTGGTCGCGCTCGTTCACGCCGAGCACCACGACCATGCCGTGATGGCGCGCGCGCTCGGCCACGGCCTGCGTGACCGGGCCCGGCACGACCACCGCGCGTTCAGCCAGCCGCAGGTGCGGCGCACCCTGCAGCACCGGCGGCAGCACGAAGCTGAAGTAGGGGTAGTAGGGCACGAAGGTCTCTGGAAAGACCGCGAGCTGCGCGCCCTTGGATGCGGCCTCGTCGATGGCGCTGCACACCCGGTCGAGCGTGCCGTCGGGCCGGTCGAGGTCGGGCGCGATCTGGATCGCCGCGGCACGCACGATGCGGGATGTGGAAGCCATCGCCGGTGCCCTGCCCTACAGCGTCCAGGTGTCGAGGATGACCGCGCCGGCCTTCTTGTGCAGCAGCACCAGGTCCAGCACGTCCAGCGGGTTGATCGGCGTGATGCCTTCGATCAGCGCCCCTTCGCCGTGGCCGTACAGCGCCTGCAGCGCGAAGCGGCAGGCGTAGACCTTGCCGCCTTCTTCCATGAACTTGCTGATCTGCTTGTTGAAGTTCTGGTGGCCCGGGAAGGCCTCGTCGCCCAGCGTGGGAAAGCCGCGCTGCACGCCCAGCGTCACGCCGGGGCCGTACAGCAGCACGGAGGTTTCGTAGCCCTTGCGGCGCAGGCGCGTGGCCTGCAGCAGGTTCACGAAGCCGATGGAACCTTCGAAGGCGACCGTGTGGAAGGTGACGAGCGCCTTCTCGCCGGGGTCGGCCTTGACATCTTCGAACACCTTCTCTTCGTAGTCGACGAGGTACTCGCCTTTCTCGTTGCGGGGGCGGGTGACTTTGGGCATGGGGTACTCCGGTTGAGGGGTTGAACGCAGGTCTTGCGTGCCTTTCTCTTTGCAGGCGATGTGCCAGCGTGCGGCCGGGTGCGTGCGATCAACTCGCGATCAATGTGCAGCGGTGCGCCTTGCGTGCGGATAAAAAAATTCGGAAGGCCGCAAAGGCGGGCACGCACAGAGGCTGCCGGCCGGTTTCCGCACCGCGACGACGCACCCGCCATGCGATCAATGCACCCGATCAATGAGGTTGATCGCACCCGATCGAAGCATTCGGCGCCTCCGGGGCGGGCGCGATTCCTGCGTGCTTGATCGGTGGCCCGATGCAATCAATGGATGCAATCAACTTCGACGATCCGCCCCATGCCCACGATCACCACCCACTGGCGCAAGCAGCTGCGCAACAGCGACCGGCCGGCCTACCTGCTGCTGGCCGATCTGATCGCCGACGACATCAAGACAGGCCGCCTTGGCGTGCGCGACCGCCTGCCTACGTTGCGCGAGCTCGCGGCCGACCTGGATCTCAACTACACGACGGTGGCGCGCGGCTATGCCGAGGCGCGCAAGCGCGGCCTGATCGACTCGCGCGCCGGCACCGGCACCTTCATCCGCTCCGGCAGCCCCAGCCTGCGGCTGCGTGGCGGCAGCGGCGCCGAGATGACGATGAACATGCCGCCAGAGCCCGACGACGCGCACCTGATGGCGCGGCTGCACGAGAGCGCGAGCCGTGCCTTCGCCGAGATCGACTTCCACGACCTGCTGCGCTACCAGGACTTCGGCGGCACCGCGCACGACCGCGAAGTGGCCTTGCAATGGCTGCGACCCTTCGTGCCGCATGCGAGCGTGGACCGCATCCTGGTGTGCCCCGGCATCCACGGCGTGCTCACGGCGCTGTTCTCGCAGCTCGCGCGGCCGGGCGAGCTGATCTGCGTGGAGTCGCTCACCTACCCGGGCGTGAAGGCCATCGCGGCGCAACTGGGCGTGCAGCTGCATGCGCTGCAGCTGGACGACGACGGCCCCATCGCCGATGCCTTCGAGCATGCCTGCAAGACGCTCAAGCCCAAGGCGCTGTATTGCAACCCGACGCTGCTGAATCCGACCGCCGGCACCGTGTCGCGCGCACGGCGGGAAGCGCTGGCCGACGTGGCGCTGCGCTATGCCATTCCGATCATCGAGGACGACGCCTACGGCATGCTGCCGCGCCAGACGCCGGGCACCATCGCCACGCTTGCCCCCGCGCTCACTTACTACGTTAGCGGGTTCTCCAAATGTTTCGGCGCGGGGCTGCGCAGCGCGTACGTGTGTTCACCGACGGTGGTGCAGTCGCAGCGCCTCGCGGGCGCGATGCGCGCCACCACCGTGATGGCCTCGCCGATCACCAATGCGCTGACCACGCTGTGGGTGGAAGACGGAACGACCGAGGCGATGCTGCAGGCGGTGCGCGCCGAATCGGGGGCGCGGCAACTGCTCGCGACGCGCCATCTGGGCGACAGCGGGTTGCAGGCACACCCTGAGGGCTTTCATGCATGGCTGCCGCTCACACCGGGCTGGAGCCCGGTGGAGTTCGCGTCCTACCTGCGCACCCAGAACGTGGGCGTGGTGGCGAGCGCAGCATTTTCGACGGATGGCGATCCGCCAGATGCGGTGCGCATTTGCCTGGGCGGGCCGATGTCGCGGGAGCAGTGCGATCAGGCGCTGAGGCTCATCGCCGACACGCTGGCGCATCCGCTGCATCCGCACTCGACATTGCAGAAGCGCGGTTAGCCGATCACACGGAGAGCGAGGTCGAGGCGTCGGCAGAACGGATGGCGTGATGGCACGATCTGCTGTAGCGACTCGCACAACCGCAGTCTGCTTTGTGCAAGACCCCCATTGCAGCACCGGCGCGAGGGGCACGCGGCCTAGACTTTTGGACATCCACAAGTCCGACCTCAGCCCCTTTTCCAAAGGACCAACTCCGTGAACTCCTCCATCGTCGAACGCCTCCGGAGCACTGGCCGTCTGGACCGCATGTTCATCGACGGCGAGTGGGTGCTGCCCCAGGGGCAGGCTCGCGCCTCCGTCATCGACCCGTCGACCGAGGAACCCGTTGCGGAGATCGCGCTGGGAACTGCGCAGGACGTCGATGCGGCGGTGGCTGCGGCGCGGCGCGCCTTCGCCGCCTGGTCCGTGAGCTCCGTCCGGAGCAGGGTCTTGCTTCTCGACCGTGTCCACGCCCTGATCCTCGAACGAGCAGAGTCGTTCGCCCAGGTGATCTCGCAGGAGATGGGCGCTGCCATCGGCTTTGCGCGCAGCACACAGGTGCCGGTCGCGGCGCAGCACATCCGCGTGGCCCGGGACAATCTGGCCAGCTATCCGTTTCTTACCCATCGGGGGGACGTGGCCATCATGCGCGAGGCCATCGGCGTGTGCGGCCTGATCACTCCCTGGAACTGGCCGCTCTACCAGATCACCGCCAAGGTCGGGCCGGCCTTGGCGGCGGGATGCACGCTGGTCCTGAAGCCCAGCGAACTGTCGCCGCTGAGCGCCCTGCTCTTTGCGCAGGTGATGCAAGACGCCGGCATCCCGCCGGGCGTTTTCAACCTGGTGAGCGGCACTGGGCCGGAGGTCGGCGCCGCGCTGTCGGCGCATCCGGACGTGGACATGATCTCGATCACCGGCTCGACCAGGGCCGGCGTCCTGGTGGCCCAGGCGGCCGCCCCGACGGTGAAGCGCGTGGCTCAGGAACTCGGCGGGAAATCGCCCAACGTGATCCTGCCGGACGCGGACCTGGTGCGAGCCGTGCCAGCAGGTGTGGCGGCCGCCTTGCGCAACGTCGGCCAGTCGTGCAGCGCGCCGACGCGCATGATCGTGCCGCGTGAGCACCTCCAGGAGGTCGAACGCATCGCGCACGAAGCGGCGTCCAGCTTCGTCGTGGGCGATCCGCGCGCCGAGCAGACCACGCACGGCCCTGTGGCGAATCGCGCCCAGTTCAATCGGGTGCAGGAAATGATCGGCATCGGAATCGCCGAAGGCGCGCGGCTCGTTTGCGGCGGCCTCGGCCGGCCCGAGGCCTTGAGCCGCGGTTTCTACTGCCGTCCGACCATCTTCTCCGCGGTGCATCCGCGGATGCAGATCGCGCAAGAGGAGATCTTCGGGCCGGTACTCGCGATCATTCCGTACGACAGCGTCGACGAGGCCGTGGAGATTGCCAACGGCACCGTCTACGGCCTGGGCGCTCACGTTCAGGGGCAGGACCTTGCAGCGGCACGCGCCGTCGCGGCGCGCATCCGCTCCGGGCAGGTGCACATCAACTATCCGGCCTGGAGCCCCCATGCACCCTTCGGCGGATACAAGCGCTCGGGGAACGGCCGCGAATACGGCATCGAAGGTCTCGAGGAATACCTGGAAACCAAAGCCATTCTTGGCTTCCAGGAAAGCAGCGAAAGCGTCCAGGCTTGAATCGACGAGCGAGATTCATCATGTCCCCTCCGCTGCACCATCTCAACACTTCCTCCAAGCCGCCGGCCTCCGCTGACGTCGTCGTGATCGGCGGCGGCATCATCGGCGTCTTTACCGCCTACTACCTGGCCAAGCGCGGTGTATCGGTCGCCCTGGTCGAAAAGGGAAGGATCGGCGCCGAGCAATCGAGCCGCAACTGGGGCTGGTGCCGGCAGCAGAACCGGGACGCTCGCGAACTGCCGATGGCGAGCAAGAGCCTTGATCTCTGGGAACGGTTTGCCGCTGAAAGCGGGGAAGACACGGGCTTCCATCGCTGCGGGCTCCTGTATCTCAGCAACGACGAGGCCGAGCTGTCCCGCTGGTCCAGCTGGCGCGATTTTGCGAAGACCGCCGGCGTGGCGACCTACGTGCTCGGCAGCCGCGAGGCCGCCGAGCGCGGCCGAGCGACCGGCCGCGCCTGGAAAGGCGGCGTCTTCTCGCCCAGCGACGGCACCGCTGATCCTGGCAAGGCTGCGCCCGCCGTGGCCGCTGCGCTCATCAAGCTTGGCGGCAGCGTCAACCAGAACTGCGCGGCCCGCGGCATCGAGACGGAAGGCGGGCGGGTCAGCGGCGTCATCACCGAAGCCGGGGTCATCAGGACCAGGACGGCCGTGCTGGCCGGGGGCGCGTGGGCCTCCTCGTTCTGCCGCCAGCTCGGCATCCGTTTTCCGCAGGCCTCGATCCGGCAATCCATCCTCAGCGTGTCCCCCGTGGAGCACCGCCTTCCGGATGCCCTGTTCACCTCAGGCGTCTCCGTGACGCGCCGCAACGACGGACGCTACGCACTGGCCATCAGCGGCCGCGCACGCGTGGACGTGACACCCCAGTTCATGCGCTTCGCCCCGCAATTCGTGCCCATGTTCGCCAAGCGCTGGCGCAACCTTCTTCCGGGGGGCCTGGAAGGCATTCGCGGTGGCCACGAAACGCTGGGGCGGTGGCGGCTCGATGCGCCGACGCCGATGGAGCGGGTGCGCATCCTCGATCCGAAGCCATGTTTGTCCACGATCAGGGAGACCCACCGACGCGCCGTCGAGCTCCTGGCCGAACTGCGCGAAGCAAGGATCACGCACGCCTGGGCCGGCTTCGTCGACAGCACGCCGGACGGTGTGCCCGGCATCGGCGAAGTGCCGGGCCTGCCGGGCTTCATCCTGGCTGCGGGCTTTTCCGGACACGGCTTTGGCATCGGCCCCGGGGCCGGCCACCTTGTCGCGGACCTTGCCACCGGTGCCAAACCGATCGTCGATCCCATACCGTACCGGCCCGAGCGGTTCAGCGACTCAGCATGGGGCAAGGTCGCTGATTTCTAGGCCGCGCCTGCGACGCGCCGAACCCTGCCCTGCATCTACGGCATCGCGACAACGGAGATCAAAGGCTCCAGCATCGCGTGCCGGCCGACGACGTGATTGCCTGCCGCTGCCAGGAAGCCACGGCCGGCGAACTGCGCCGATCGGTTGCCCTGGGCTGCCTGGGGCCGAGCCAGGGCAAAGCCTTCACGCGCTGCGGCATGGGCCCCTGCCAGGGCCGCCTTTGCGGCCTCACCGCCACCGAGGTCATCGCACATGAGCGCGGCGTCTCTCCGGCCGAGGTCGGTCACTACCGGATCTGCTCTCCCATCAAGCCGATCACGCTCGAAGAGCCTGCCGCACGTTGATTCCGGCCAGACGCAGACCTGGTCGAGCCGCTCGCCGGCCAACTGGGGCTGCCGGTATTCGTCACGCGACCCTTGTGAAATCGGCTCGGCGACGAAACGTAAGCAGGCCATAGGCTCTCAGCCGAGCCGCCAGCGGCGTCACGAAGCCGCAGACGCATCCCCGAGCAGGCCACGCTGAAGTGCGACACGCACGCCCTCGGCCCGAGACCGGCAATCGAGCGCCGCCAGCGAGTGCCGGACATGCATCTCGACGGTGCGGTGGCTCAGTCCCATCACCCGGCAGGTTGGTCTTGGCAGACGTGCTTGGCAACCTATGGACGTACCGCAACTGCATTGGATGCGCTGCGAAACAACCGAAAGGCGACCCCCATGCGAACCCAGACCGACATCGAATCGAACGCACTCCAAGGCATGCGAGGCATTCGAGGCATGCCCGGCGGCTACCTCATTTGCACCACGACCTTGCCCTTTGCGCGCCCACTGTCGACGTAAGCCAAAGCTTCGTGGGTGTCCTGAAACGGGAATACCTTGTCGACGACCGGGTGGATGGCACCCGATTCGACGAGCGAAGTGATCTCGCGCAACTGCGCCCCATCGGCCCGCATGAAGACGAACGAGTATTCGCTCCCGATCTTTTTTGCCTTCTTCCTGATGCCGAAACTCAGCAGGCGCAGCACCTGCTGGAGCGGCCAGGCCAGTCCTCGCGCGACGGCGAACGCCGGGGTGGGCGGCCCCGAGATGGAGATGAGATGCCCGCCCGGCTTGAGAACCTGGACGGATTTGTTCAGCTCGTCGCTGCCGAGGCTGTTCAGCACCACGTCGTAGCCGCGAAGCACCGTGGCGAAGTCCTGCTGCTTGTAATCGATGACGACGTCCGCGCCCAGGGATTTCATCCAGGCGATGTTGGCCGTACTCGTGGTCGTGGCCACGAACGCGCCGAGATGCTTGGCAAGCTGAATGGCGATGGTGCCTACGCCGCCGGAGCCGGCATGGATCAGCACCTTCTGCCCCTTTTTCAGCTTGGCGGTCTCGACCAGCGTCTGCCAGGCCGTCAGGGCCACCAGGGGAAGGGATGCGGCCTCGACCATGCCGAGTTTCGCGGGCTTCAACGCCACCGAAGATTCCTTGATGGCAATGAACTCGGCGAAGGTGCCGATGCGATCGTCGTCGGGGCGTGCATAGACCTCGTCACCGGGCTTGAAGTTGCGAACGCGGGGGCCGACGCGCATGACCGTTCCGGCCACGTCGTTGCCCAGGATCAGCGGGAGGCGGTAGGGAAGAATCAGCTTGAATTCGCCGCTCCTGATTTTCGAATCCAGGGGATTGATGCTCGCCGCGTGGATCCGGATCAGGACGTCATCGTCCCGGACCTCGGGGTCGGGCATCTCGCCGATGCGGCCGACTTCCTTCTTTCCGTAACGATCGATGATGAAAGCTTTCATGGGGGTTTTTTCAGGTTTTTTGATTGAAGCCGGTCGCCGAGGATGCCGACGTTCAGTCATT
This sequence comes from Variovorax sp. Varisp36, assembly GCF_047304235.1. Classification (NCBI taxonomy): domain Bacteria; kingdom Pseudomonadati; phylum Pseudomonadota; class Betaproteobacteria; order Burkholderiales; family Comamonadaceae; genus Variovorax; species Variovorax sp. Varisp36. The sequence goes on along the minus strand of NZ_JBGLYU010000005.1, from coordinate 3,612 downwards.
GAGGAAGGCCAGCGCCTTGGGCACGAACTCGCCGTGGTACTGGAAAATCCCCCCATGCCCGGCGTCCTTGTAGCTGACCAGTTGCGAGCCGGGAATGCGCTCCGACATCGTCGATGCCTTTGCCGCCTGCCGGCCCCGTGCCGGTCAGGATGAGTCGGCGCACCAGCGCGGGTGCTTTCAGCACGATGTCCTGCGCCACGAATCCTCCGAGGGAGAAGCCAAGCAGGTCGATCTTCTCGAAACCCAGCGCGTGGATCAGTGCGATCGCATCTCGTGCCGTCGCATCGATGGTCACGGGTGCCGTTCCGCCTGAAGCGCCGATACCCCGGTAGTCGATGGCGATGATGCGATGCCGGCGGGAAAGCCCATCGACGATACGCGGGTCGAAATTGTCGAGGACCGCGCCCCAGTGGTTGAGCAGGACCAGCGGCACGCCGCTGCGCGGCCCCAGGTCGCGGTACGCGAACGCAGTCCCGTCGACATCGATCGATTGGGTGGGGGTGTCGATATAGGGCATGCGCTATCCTGGGTGCCGGTCGGTCGGGGTCAACGTCATCGTCATCGCGTTGGCGGTCAGGCGTTCACGTCGACGATGGTGCGCCCCTGAACCTTCCCTGCGAGGACTTGGCTGGCGATTTCAGGAACCCCTGCCAGGCCAATCACCTTGGTGGTCCGTGCAAGCTTGCCCAGATCCAGGTCGCTGGCCAGGCGCGACCACGCCTGCAGCCGCACAGGCTGCGGCGCATTGACCGAGTCGATGCCGGCGAGGGTGACGTTGCGCAGGATGAACGGCAGCACGGATGCCGGCAGATCCGCGCCCTGTGCGAGGCCGAAGGCCGCGACCACGCCGCGATACCGGGTCTGCGCCAGGACGTTCGCCAGCGTATGGCTGCCGACCGAATCGATGGCCCCGGCCCACCGCTCCTTGGCGATCGGTGCGCCCGCTTCGGACAGGGTGTGGCGGTCGATGACGTCCGCCGCGCCCAGCGCACGCAGGTAGGCGGCTTCGTCGAGTCGGCCGGTCGACGCGATCACGCGATAGCCCAAGCCCGACAACAGCGTGATAGCCACGGAACCGGCGCCGCCATTGGCGCCGGTCACCAGGATGTCTCCACGCTCGGGCGTCAGGCCCCCATGCTCCAGTGCGAGCACGGACAGCATGGCGGTGAACCCGGCGGTGCCGATGGCCATGGCATCCCGGGTCGAAAAGACCTCCGGGATCTTGACCAGCCAATCACCGCTCACCCGCGCCTTCTGCGCGAAGCCACCATGGTGCGTCTGACTCAGTCCCCAGCCGGTCGCCAGCACACGGTCGCCGGCGACGAGGCCGGGATAGCTCGACGACTCGACGACACCGGCAAAGTCGATACCCGGAATCAGCGGAAACTGGCGAATGACCGGTGACCGGCCACTGAGCGCCATCGCGTCCTTGTAGTTCACCGTCGAGTACTCGACCGCGACGGTGACGTCGCCCGGCATCAGATCCTCTTCCTTGAAGTCGACCAGGCTGGTTGATATGGTGTCGCCGGTCTTGCTGGCGAGCAGTGCCTTGAATGTCATGTGCTGTCCGTTCCGTTCTGAGCTGTTTGCGGTTTCAGGCGGCGGCTCGATAGCGCTCTGCCACATGCGCCTGCCGGATGTCTGCGATCAGGGTCTGCCGTGCCGCGTTCAGCACTTTCCAGCGCGCGGCATCATGCAGCGGCGGGATGGTCACGAGTTCGCGGCGGTCGAATCCGACCAGTGCGGCATCTACCAGCTCTTCCACTCCCATCAGATCAGGCATCGCGCTGCTGTCGATGCCCGCGCGCTCCCAGATCTCGGTACGGGTTCCGGCTGGCAACACCGCCTGCACATAGACACCCTTGGGCGCGAGCTCCAGGCTCAGCCCCTGGGACAGGAACAGCACGAAGGCCTTGGTCGCACCGTAGACCGACATGCCGAACTCGGGCGCCAGGCCGACCACCGAGCCGATGTTGACGATCGCGCCTTTGCCAGCCTGCGCCAGGCGCGGGGCGACGGCGCTCGCCAGCCTGACGAGTGCGGTGGTGTTGAGGCTGACCAGGCGGGCGACATCGTCTGTCGATTGGTCGATGAAGTGACCGGACAGCGCGGCCCCGGCGTTGTTGATCAGCATTTCGATCTTGGCGTCCTCGCGCAGGCGCATCTCGACTGCGGCCAGATCGCCGGGCTGGGTCAGGTCGGCCGGGAGGGTATCGACGGCAGCGCCGGTTTCCTCGCGCAGCCGCGCAGCGAGCGTTTCCAGCCGCGCCTTGTCGCGTGCCACCAGCACAAGGTCGTGGCTGCGGCGTGCGAAGCGGTCGGCATAGATGGCGCCAATGCCGGTCGAGGCGCCCGTGATGAGAACAGTGGAGCGGGAGGTCATGTGTTTTCTCTTGATCGAAAAGGTCGTTGGAGTTGATTTAATGATGTCGATCAACATCTTTGCTGTCAAGGGATTTGATGATGATCGACATCAATGTATATTCATAACTTCACTGATGGCACATCTAGAGAGATCCTGGACATGAAGGTCACCAAAGCGCAGGCGCAGGCGAACCGGGCACACATCGTCGAGACGGCCTCCACGCTGTTTCGCGAGCGAGGCTATGACGGGGTAGGGATTGCGGACTTGATGGCGGGTGCAGGATTCACCCATGGTGGCTTCTATAAGCACTTCGGGTCCAAGGCCGACCTGATGGCAGAGGCGGCAACATGCGGTTTTGCGCAGACGGCGGCCAAGGCCGAAGGCGTCGATGCGATGGAGTTCGTCAAGCACTACTTGTCCCGTGAGCACCGCGATGCTCCTGGTGACGGTTGCACGATGGCCGCACTATGCGGAGATGCCGCGCGTCAGACGGAGTCGATCAAGACGGCTTTTGCGGCCGGCGTTGAAAGCTTGCTGGCGAACCTGGCAAACCAATGCGGCGCGACAGAGGAAGGCAATCAGGGCGGCGACGCGCGTGCCATGCGGATCGACGTCATTGCACAGGTAATCGGCGCAATAGTGCTGTCACGGGCGTGTCCTGACGACTCACCACTCGCCGATGAAATTCTGGATGTCTGCCGCACTGCAGTCCTGTCGAGGCTTTCCTCGCCGACCCTTGGCGCCTCCCTTGCCCAGATCAGCTAGTGCAGACTCATGAAGATGAGGAGTCGAAGGCTGGACAACCATGGGCACGATGCGTCAAGGCATTGCGAAAAGTGACCCTTTGGGGGTGCGGACGAAAACTTGGACTACCAGGAGGTAGTTCATGTATTCCTACGAAGACAGGGTTCTAGCGGTCGAGCTCTACATCAAGCTCGGTAAACGCGTCAGAGCGACCATTCGTCAGTTGGGTTACCCAACAAAGAATGCCTTGAAGGGCTGGTGCCGGGAATTCGAGCAGCGCCTCGATGAGGGCCCTGGGCTATCCCGGTCGAGGGACGTTGACCGCATGGGTTCGCGAGGCGCTTCCTGAGACCATGAAGGCCATGGTTGGCAAGTCTGGGCCTCCAAGGTATCCAGAGGCATTGAAGCACGCCGGAGTCATCGGACTGTTGATTTCCATCCAGAAGTGACCCACTTGGCCGTGTGATTTCCATCTAAATCTGACCCACGTGATAACCCTAACC